>JBBSEO010000210.1:0-4579 GCA_038239645.1 Chthoniobacterales bacterium
CGTGCTGTAGAAAGCGCGCGGCGCGCGATAGCTCGCGCCGGCGCGGCCGCGAGAACTCTCAAAATAATTATAGATCGGTAGAATTTTGTCCGTCTCGGCCAGGGCGTTTTTGATTTTGTCATAGGCCGTGAGGGCTCCCTTGTGTTGCGCGTTCGCCCTCATCGCGTCTGTCAGCTTTTTCTGCCGTTGTTCGATCGCGCGCCAGGTTTCCGGATCGAGCAGCGCGGCCTCGTAACCATCGTAGCGCTTCCGGTTGTTCTGGATGCCGAACAAATCCTCGCGGACGCGCCGGGCGTTCTCGAAGCTGCGGGCGGCGAACGCGGTCAGCAACACTTCGCGGCGGTTGAACATGCTGAGGAGATAGGGAACTTCGCCGTCGCGCAGCGCGGCCAGCTCCTCCGTCGTCATCTGGCGGTCGGTTTTTCCGGGATGGCCGCTAACGAAAGTTAGTTCGCCATCTTTTGGCCCTTGCGTATTCCATTTCAGATAGTTTTCGGGCCTGGCCGGCTGGCCGTTCTCGTAGGCGCGGAAGATGCAAATATCGAGATCGTAGCGGGGATACTCAAAATTGTCCGGGTCGCCGCCGTAGAATGCGGTTTGCTGCTCCGGTGCGAAAATCAGGCGAACATCATCGTAGCGCTTGTAGCGATACAGATTGTAAACGCCCCCCTGGAATAACGTCACGACATCAGAACGCAGCCCGCTTTTCTCTTTCGATTCCTTTTCGATTTGCGCGATCACGCTTGTCCGCGCCTTGTTCGCTTCTTCCGGCGAAAACCCCGGTTTGATCGCGCCATTGACCCGCGCGGTCACGTCTTCCGTCGACATCAGGACATTCAATTCCAGGTCGGTCGCCTTGACCTCTTCCGTGGCCGATTGGGCGTAAAATCCGTCGCGGACGTAGTTGGTCTTTTCGCTCGAAATTTTCTGCAGGGTGTCGAGACCGACGTGATGATTGGTGATGACCAGACCAGTCGCGGAAATGAAAGAGCCGCTGCCGCCGGAATTGAAGCGGACGCTTGATTTCTGAAGGTGATCCAGCCATTGCGGCGTCGGTTCGAACTGATATTTCTCCTTTAACTGCTTCAGCGGCGGATTATTGAATAACCACATTCCCTCGTCGGCCGCGACATTTCCTGCGAGCCAGAGCGAGCCGAGTAGGAGACAACGGCGAATCATGCGCGCACTCTAAAACGCCTTCGTGCGACGACAACCCAGTTTTCGCGCGCGGAATCGCCGCGGCCTTCTATATATGTACCGCGTGTCTTCCGGCCTGACGCTCTACACCAGCAACCGTCTCGAAAATCTGGCGGATCAGCTTGCCCAGGTCGTCGCCGCGCCGCTCGGCCGCCCGCTCACGCCTGAACTCGTGGTCGTGCAAAGCCAGGGGATGCGTCGCTGGCTCACGCAGGAATTGGCGGCGCGGCGCGGCATTTGTGCCAACGTCCGTTTTCCGTTCCCGCAGAACTTCTTCCACGATCTGTTTCAGGAGACGTTTCCCCAAGCTACGTGCACGCGAACTTTTGAATGCGAAGCGATGACGTGGCGGGTCATGCGGTTGCTGCCGCAGTTTGCGGGAGAAAAAGCCTTCGCGCCGGTGGCGAATTATCTCGCCGGTGATGGACCGGAATTACGCGCCTTTGAACTCTCGCAAAAAATCGCCCAGGTCTTCGATCGTTACCTTGTTTTCCGACCCGAGCTGATCCTGGGCTGGGACGCGGGCGAGGGGCAGGAATGGCAGCCAATTCTTTGGCGCGAGTTGCAAAAGTCGGCGCCGGGCGAACATCACGCAGCGCTCGGCGTCAAGCTGGCCCGGGCTCTCGAGCGCGGCGCGCCGGTCCCGGAACGTGTTTCGGTTTTTGGGATTTCCACCTTGCCTCCGTTCTATCTGAACTTGATCGAGAAAATCTCGAGCCGGACCCCGGTGCATCTCTTTGTCTTGGAGCCGACCCCGCTCTGGTGGGGGGAGATTCGTTCCCGACGTGAGCGCGCGCGCGCGAAACAACCCGAACTTTTCGAATTCGGCGGCGAAACGGAACCGGAAAACGCCCTCTTGGCGGAGAACGGAAAACTTGGCCGGGATTTTCTCCACCTCCTGTCCGATCTCGCACCAGCGCAGGAGACTGCATCTTTCGATCGACCGGCCGCGGACACGATGTTGCACCGGGTGCAGCGCGACATTTTCGACCTGGAGACCGGACCCACGTCCTCGCCGAACCCGGCCGACGTCTCCCTGCAATTTCATTCCTGTCACAGCGTTGTGCGCGAGTTGGAAGTCCTGCACGACCAATTGCTCGCCCTTTTTCAGCGCGATCGAACGCTCGCGCCCCGCGATATCGTGGTGATGGCTCCGGACATTTCCATCTACGCGCCGTTCATCGATGCCGTCTTCGGCGTGCCGGAAAATCCCGCGCACGCAATTCCCTATCGCATCGCGGACCGCACCCTGCGCGCTCGGAGCGGAGTGATCGACACCTTTTTGCGCGTGCTCGAGACGTTGCCCGGACGCTTTACCGTCAGCGAAGTCCTCGCGCTCCTCGAATCCGATTCTCTGCTGCGACGATTTGGGATCGAGCGCGCTGACATCCCGACCTTGCGCAGTTGGATTGAGGCGTGCGGGATTCGTTGGGGAATTGACGCCGCGCATCGCCAGCGCCTGCAGCTTCCGCCATTTGCGGAAAACAGTTGGCGTCACGGGCTTGATCGCATGCTGCTCGGCTACGCTCTTCGACCGGGCGCGCGAGACTTGTGCGCCGGCATTTTGCCGTTTGATGAAATCGAAGGCGCCGAGACGCAACTGCTCGGCAATTTCATCGAGCTGATGGAGCGCCTCTTCGCTTGTGCGTCCGATTTTGCGACTCCACGCTCGCTGCCGTGGTGGGCGGAAACTCTGCGCGTCGCGGCCGATCTGTTTCTGCTCCCGGATGAAATCGCACAACTGGAACTAAACCAACTTCGTTTCGCGTTCGATGAATTAGCCGAGATCGCGAGCGCGTCGGAAAACGAGCAGCCCGTCCCGCTCGAGCTTGTCGTGTTGCAATTGGAACGATTGCTCGAACGCGGCAGCACGGGTGCGGGCTTCCTCGGCGGGGCAACGACGTTTTGTGCGATGAAGCCGATGCGCAGCATCCCGTTCAAGGTTGTTTGTCTTCTCGGTCTGAACGACACCGCGTATCCGCGACGGGAGCGGTCCCCGGAATTCGATCTGATCGCCCAGAAACGCGAGCGCGGCGATCGTCATACGCGCGACGACGATCGAGCGCTTTTCCTGGAGGCGTTACTGTCCGCGCGTGACGTTTTCTACGTCAGTTTTGTCGGGCAATCTTCCCGCGACAACAGCGCACTTCCATCCAGTGTGCTCGTGAGTGAGTTGAGAGAGCACGTCGCCGGATGTTTTGGATTCGAGCAGGACCAGCCGGTGGTGAAACATTCGCTCCAGGCGTTCAGCGCGCGCAATTTCGGGGCGGACGATCCGCGCGCCTTTAGTTATTCGAAGGAAAATAGTGTGGCGGGACGGATGGCTGCCACCGCCCGGCGCAATCCTTCTCCGTTTGTGGAAGGCGAACTCGGCGAAGCGCCGGCGCAGGCCCGTGACGTCGACCTTGATGCGCTGGTCGAATTTTTCGCGCACCCTTGCCAGTACTTCCTGCGTCACCGGCTCGGCTTGGTTCTTCCGCGTGATGAAGATGCGATCGATGATCGGGAACCGTTCGCCCTGCATAACCTGCGCAGGTATGAGGTTGAGAACCGGTTCCTCTCCGACGTCCTGGCCGGTCAGGATCTCGAGAGCGCGGCGGAGCTGATTCGCGCGCGCGGCATCCTTCCCCCGGGCGGCGCCGGAACGCTGGCCTTCGGAGAACTGTGCCGTAGCGCAAGGAATTTTGCCGAAGTAGTTCGCCGGCATGTCGCGCCTGCGTTGGCCCCGCCGCTGTCGGTCCATGAAACGTTAGGACGGTTTACCGTCAGGGCCACGATCGATCATCTGCGGGGCGAGCGGCTGGTCCGGCTGCGGCTGGCAAACCTGAAAGCGAAAGATTTTCTCCGCGTCTGGTTCGAGCATCTTTTGCTCAATCTTCATGGCAAAAAAACGTCGCTGGTTTTCGGGAACGAGAATCGCGAGGCGACTGGTTACGAATTTCCGCCGGTCGACGGCGCGGAAAAAATTCTGGTGAGTCTGCTCGAAATCTACTGGCACGGTTTGCGCGAACCGTTGCCGTTGTTTCCGCGGACGTCGTGGAAGTTTGCCGAGAAACTTTTCGCCGGGAAAAGCGAAAACGATGCTCATTACGCGCTCAAGAACGACTGGGTTGGCAGCGATGGGGAGGATAGTCGCGGCGAACGAAACGATCCCTGGATAGAACTCGCTTTCCGCGGCCAGGGTGACCCACGAGGAGAAAACTTTGTGAAAGCCGCGCGCGAGGTGTTTCTCCCCATTCTCTCCACTCGGCGAAAGGTATGATTCCCGAGTTCAATGCTGTCGGGACTGAGCTCGAAAGCGGTTTTACCGTGATCGAGGCGAGCGCGGGGACCGGAAAAACCACCACCATCTCCGCGATCGTGCTCCGCTTGCTGGTGGAAA
>JBBSEO010000211.1:0-4534 GCA_038239645.1 Chthoniobacterales bacterium
CGCGAAATTTTATTTGAAGGCGCGCAGGGGACGTTCCTCGATATCGACCACGGCACCTATCCCTTCGTCACTTCTTCGAATACCACCGCGGGTGGCGCCTGTACCGGCTCGGGCGTGCCGCCTCATCGCATGGACCGCGTCGTGGGCGTGATGAAAGCTTATACTACGCGGGTGGGTGAAGGACCGCTGCCGACGGAAGATGAGGGCGTAACCAAAATGTTGCACGGAATGGGGCGGGAATTTGGCGCCGTCACGGGCCGGGCCCGGCGTTGTGGCTGGTTCGACGCCGTCGCCACCCACTATGCGACCATGATCAATGGGATCGACGAATTGGCGATTACGAATCTCGATGGGCTGGACGAAGTCGAAACCATTCACGTCTGTGTCGGCTATCGCTTGCATGGGAAACGGCTGAAGGTGCCGCCACACGATGCCAGCCAATGGGCGGCGTGTGAGCCAATCTACGAGGAGCACGCGGGTTGGCGTCGCAGCACGCGCGCGGCTCGCAAGTTCAAGGAGTTGCCGCCACCCGCGCGAGCCTACGTCAAGCGGATAGCGGACTTAACCGGCGCCCGTGCCATCATCGTGAGCGTGGGCCCGACCCGGGCCGAAACCATTTCTTTGTAGGTATGCCGCTCCGCGCCATCCCGCGCCACATTGCCATCATCATGGATGGCAATGGCCGTTGGGCGAAGGAGCGCGGACTCCCGCGAATCAAAGGCCACGAGCGCGGGGCGGACGCGGTGCGCGAATGCGTCGAAGGCTGCGGCGAATTGAAAGTCGATTTCCTCACCCTCTACGCTTTTTCCGCCGAAAATTGGCAGCGGCCCAAGGCCGAAGTTTTCGCCCTGATGAAGCTGCTCGAGAAATTCCTCAAGGAACGAACGCCCGAGCTGATGGAAAAAAATGTTCGTCTCCAGGCGATCGGGCGACTGACGGATTTGCCCGGCAGTTGCCAGCGCCGGCTCCATAATTCGATCGAGGAAACCGCCGGCAATACCGGGCTGACGCTCATCCTCGCCCTCAGCTACGGCGCGCGGCTTGAGATCATCGACGGCATTCGCAGCCTGCTGCGCGAGATCGACGCCGGACATCTCGATCGCGCCATGATCGACGTCGAAATGTTTAGTAAGCATCTTTACACGCGATATTATCCCGACCCTGATTTGCTCATCCGGACCTCGGGCGAAATGCGGCTTTCGAATTTTCTCCTCTGGCAACTCTCCTACACGGAAATGTACGTCACGCCCAAACTCTGGCCCGACTTTACCCGGCGCGATCTCGCCGCGGCGGTGGACGAATTCGGCCAACGCCAGCGCCGTTACGGCCGGACGGAAAACACGAACTAACGAGTCAGACTTTTCGGCCGAACTTCTTTTCCAGTTCGGCGTGCGAAATCTGGATCATGGTCGGCCGCCCGTGCGGGCAGCAATACGGCAATTCGCAGGCCAGGAGATCGCGGACCAATTTTTCGATCTCCGGATAACGCAGCGGATCGTTCGCTTTCACCGCGTGACGGCAGACCGTTTTGGCAATCATGTCTTCGCCGAGGCGCAGCGGCGAACTGCCGCGGCTCGTCGCGCGCAACTCATCGATCACGTCCCGTAGAAAAGCCGCGCCCTCGGGCACGCGCAGAAACGCGGGAAGACTCTCAAGGCGAAATGTATTCGGACCGAAATTTTCCAAGCCGATTCCCATTTTGTGCAACGTCTCGACGTTGCGCTCCACCCACTCGGCATCGCGCGCCGGCAAAGCGAGAATTTGCGGAAGCAAAAGCCGCTGCGACGCCACGCCCTGTTCTTCCATGCGCCGTCGAAGCTCTTCGAAGAGGATTCGTTCGTGCGCCGCGTGCTGATCAACCAGCACGAGTCCCTCGGCATTTTCCATCAGCACGTAAAGTCGGTTCAGGACGCCGATAATCTGGAAGGCATCCGAGCTTTTGGCTTTTGTGGGCGGCGCCCTCGAAGCGCCTTGAATGTGGTCGACCGCCGGGAAATTCGTCAACGATTCCGCAGGCGGAAGAGCCGGCTCGAGCGACGCCATCGCCGCCGGCGCGGGCTCACTCGGCGTGTTCGGCTGACGGAATTGCGCCTGCCACTCCTCGCGCGCGCCGCTCAACGTTCCTTGAATCGCTTTCACCACCGCCTCGCGCACTCTCGCCGGATCGCGAAATCGCACTTCGCGTTTCGCGGGATGCACGTTGACGTCGACCTCACGCGGATCGAGCTCGAGAAAAAGAAACGTCACCGGATATTGCCCGCGCATCAACGCGGTATGATAACCCTCGCGCAGCGCGCTTGTGACCACGCCGCTGTCGATCGCGCGACCGTTGACGAAGACAAATTGTTGCGCGCGCGATTGCCGGCTCACGCCCGCGCGCCCGATCCAACCGGTCACCTGCACCGCGCTCTCACGCCGCTCCAATTCGAGCAGATCGCGCAGCAGCGTCGCGTCGTATAAATCGCGAATCCGTTCGCGCAGATCTTTCGTCGGCGGAAGTTGGCGGGCAATCGTGTCGTCACGCACGAGGACGAAACCGATCTCGGGATGCGCCAGCGCCTGGAGGAAAAATTGCTGCTCGACGTGACGCGCTTCCGTCGTTTCGGCGCGCAAAAATTTCCGCCTCGCCGGCACGTTGTAAAAAAGCGAGCGCACTTCGACTTGCGTGCCCGGTGCTTCGCCTCCGTCGCGCACGGTGTCGATTCGACCGCCGCTGATTATAATGTCAGTGCCCGCGACCGCGTCGTGTTCGCGCGTCGTCATCCGAAAACGCGAAACGCTCGCGATGCTCGGCAGCGCCTCGCCGCGAAATCCGAAGGTCCGAATCGCCGCGAGGTCTTCCGCGCTCGAGATTTTGCTCGTGGCGTGGCGTTCGAGCGCGAGCAAGGCATCGTCACGTTCCATGCCGCAGCCGTCATCGATCACCCGCAGCAAGGAGAGCCCGCCGCGCTGCATCCGCACTTCGATCTGGCGCGCGCCCGCATCGATACTGTTCTCGACCAATTCCTTCACCACCGAGGCTGGCCGCTCCACCACCTCGCCCGCCGCCACCTGGCTGGCGAGAATTTCGGGCAACAGTTTCACGCGGCTCATCGCGCCCGGACTTTAGCGGCACCGGCGGCGATGGAAAACCAACTTAGTTTGACCGTCGCAGGGCGCGCATTACTTTCGTAGTGTGATCGAAGTCACCGAAAATGCCGCCCGGCACCTGCGCTCGCTCGTCGGCGACGCGACGGAAAAGGGCCTGCGCCTTGGTGTGGCCAAGGGCGGTTGCTCGGGCCTGCAATACGAGATGACTCTCGGCGCCCCGCAGGAGGGCGACGAGGTGATCGAACGCGATGGCGTGAAATTTTTCGTCGACCATGAGAGCGCCGCCCTTCTCTCCGGCTCGATTCTCGACTTC
The DNA here is from genome assembly GCA_038239645.1 of Chthoniobacterales bacterium. Taxonomy (GTDB): domain Bacteria; phylum Verrucomicrobiota; class Verrucomicrobiia; order Chthoniobacterales; family UBA10450; genus AV69. The sequence goes on from JBBSEO010000211.1 coordinate 3,404, forward strand.
CGCGACGCCCTCACCGGCACCGGCTTTCAGATCGTGAATCCCAACGCCGCACGCACCTGCGGCTGCGGATCTTCCTTCGAACCGGCACCGCACGCGTGAAGCTTGCTTCACCTTCCTGCTGATGCCGTATCAGCCGTCGAACTATCGAACGCCTTTTGGCCGTCCGCCTGCCCGCACCAACTGGTTCGCCTGGACCGTCGCCATCCTCGTGCTGACTGGCTTCGCCTTCGCCGCCTGGCTCGGGACATTTTATATTTTCGGCCAACCCGAGCGTCCGGACAGCTACCGGATCCTGAAAAAATTGCACCGCATCGATCCGTTGCGACGCTTCGAATTGACCGCCGCGCCCCCGGGCGAATTTCTTGGGCCGAAGCAATTGACCGAGCGCTACAACGCCAGCGGTTCGGCGGAATTGGCCAAGATCAACAGCGAACTCGCGCGGATTTACATCCGCAATTTTCAGCAGGTGCACGGCCTCGTGCCCTACATCGTCGGGCGCTATCGCATCATCGCCGTGCGACAACTGGGACCCGCAGATATTTTCACTTCCGGCATGGTCGCGCTGGCCACCGCGGTCGATAACGGCCAGGTCTTACTCGAACACGTTTATCCCGCGGACGCGCAGGACATCCCGTTGATGCGGCAGACGCTTGTGCCGGGCCTTGAGATCAAGCTCGAACGCACTCGTGACATCTCCGCGGTGATTCATGCCGAGCGCACCGCGGATGGCCGCCTGCTCATCACCGGCGTTCCCCTCCTTTACGGCACCTACACCGTGACGCGCGGCTCCGGCACCTTCACCCTCGAGCCTCCGTTGGATCTGAATCTCAGCGCCGGCTGGCCGCTGATTAAGCCGCAAGAGTTGCGTGCAGCCGAAGAGCGTTTCGCAGCTACGGGGCGGCCCGCGGGCAATCCCGGCGTCATCCCAATTCCGGGCTTGCAACAGACGAACACGCCGCCGCCCGCAGAGAATGAGCTCGTTCGCGTTGAACCCGCACAAGCGATCGAAACGCCGACCCCTACCCTGACCCCGGTCGTTGTCGCGAAAGGCAAAGCTACGCCGCCGTCGAAAAAATCCGGCAAAGGACAAAAAATTTCACCGAGCCCGACCGCGATCGTGAAGGCATCGCC
>JBBSEO010000212.1:0-4521 GCA_038239645.1 Chthoniobacterales bacterium
CCGCCTCCCTATATGCTCATTCGCGAAAGACGTCGCGGCTGAGAAGTTCTATGTCCGCTATTCGATTTGTGACTTTACCGATCGGCGCTTTGTTTTCGCCGATGCCAGCTTTGCAAGCAGAGCTGGCGAGTTCGGATTGACATCGCTGATGACTGTTTCCCGATACTTTTTGAACGCGCGCTTCATCGCGGCGTTCGGTGGCCGCGGCGGAGCCAGCAGAGCCTCGATAAGCCGGCGTGATTCTTCGGCATTAAGGCGAATAGTCGGGGGCTTTTGTCGCGAGGATTTTCGAGCTTTGATGGCTTTGGGCACTAAGAAAACGTGCGTTACGATGAACGCCGCCGCAACCGTTCTGTAAAATGCCTTCGGAAGCTCAAGCGCGCATCACGATCAACAAGATGCTGGAAGACGCGGGCTGGCGGTTTCTTCCCGATGGCGATGGGAACCGAGAGAATGTTATTCTCGAACATAGAGCGAGTGTGGCGAGCTGGACGCGGCGACGGTGCGTGCGCTTCTTCCCCGCTTCGAAGCCAAAATCCAGCGCGTGCTCGATGACGCGTGGGGGGATGGCGCGCCCGCGACTGCGAGTTGAACACGATTCGAGATGCGGGGATTGACGAGTGTGGTAAAGTTTCACCACAAGGAGACACAAATATGTTCAACGAAACCGTCAAATCCCTCCGCCTCGAAAAGCGGCTCACCCTGCGAGATTTTTGCGAGCAGGTCGGGCTCGACGCAAGCAACTGGAGCAAGGTCGAGCGAGGAGTAAACCCGCCGCCCGGCGATGTGGAAGTGCTCGAACGGCTGGCGGATTTTTTCGCCCTCACCGGGGCAAAGAAACTCGCGTTCATGGACGACGCGGCGCTGCAGCGGAGGGAAATCCCGCCCGATGTGGCGGACAACGTCATCCTCCAGCGGGCGCTGCCCGCGTTTTTCCGCGCAGCCCGCGGGCACGAACTCACCGAGGCGGAGTTGAAGAACCTGGCCGGCGACATCCGCAAACTCCACACGGCAGACAAGTCGCATCGCTGATTTTCATGGAGCAGGTCTGGAGAAAGATCGAGGAACTGCGTGCTCAGTATGACCTGCTGCAGGAAGATCGAACGCCGCTGGATGTGTTCACGTTTTTCGAAGTGGATCTGCGCCTCGATCCCATTCCTTTCGATGACCTGACAGCAAAATACCGGGTGGAAGCCGCGATCACGGCGGATTTCACCGGGATGTATCTCGATGCGGAGCAATACGCGCTGATGGAGAAAGGGCCGGAGTGGAAGCTGGCGCGGCTGCGCTTCACGGTGGCGCATGAATTGGCTCATTTTTTCCTGCATCGTGACCTGCCGCAAAAGGAGAACTTCGCCTCGTTGCCCGCATTTGCCCGATGGACAGAAAACTACGGCGGCAGGAAATACACCGTCGAGCAGGAAGCGAATGAGTTTGCCGGGCGATTACTGGTGCCGGAATCCAAGCTGCGGCTTCTGTTCGAAGAATTCTCTGCGGAAGCAGAACGGCTGGTGCCGAATTTCACGCAGAGCAGCACGCTCCGGGACAAGTTTGCGGAACGGGTGGCTCCTCGTTTCGGTGTGAACGCTCCGGTTGTCGCCATCCGGCTGGATCGTGATGGCATCTGGCCCGCAAGGTAACAATCGAGGGCGCCATGAACTTTCCTGAAGCAAACGCATCCCGACATTGACAATGCCTTCGGAAGCTCAGGCGCGGATCACAATCAACAAGATGCTGGAAGAGGCGGGCTGGCGTTTTCTTCCCGATGGCCGTGGCAACCGAGAGAATGTCATCCTCGAACATCGACTGAGCGGTCGCACTTTTTCGCCGAATGCGGATCTCGGTAACGATTTTGAACGCGCCCCGGAAGGCTTCGTTGATTATGTGCTGCTAGATACCGACGGTCGCGCCGTCGCGGTGGTCGAAGCCAAACGGGAGAGCATCGATCCGCTGACCGCCAAAGAGCAGGCACGCGCTTATGCCGAGAATCTGAACGCGAGCCACATTTTCCTGAGCAACGGGCTCGTGCATTGGTATTGGAACTTGCGACAGGGGAATCCGGTAAAAGTATCGCGATTCCTGCCGCTGGAACAGTTGGGTAAAGCGGCGGATTGGCGGCCGGACGCGGCGCGCCTTGCTTCGATCGCAGTCGATGAGAATTACATCGCGGTATCACAAGACTCAGCTTGGCTGGGTTACTCGGCGCAAGACCGAGAAAAGATCCAGATAAACAAAAAAATCCGGCTATTGCGCGATTACCAACTCGACGGTATCCGCGCACTGCAACGCGCGGCAGCCGGCGGCAAAGATCGTTTTCTCTTCGAAATGGCGACCGGCACGGGTAAAACGCTGTTGAGCGCAGCAATTGCCAAGCTTTATCTACGAACCGAAAATGCAACGCGCGTCCTGTTCCTGGTGGATCGGCTGGAACTTGAAACGCAGGCCGAACGCAATTTCCGCGCGTACCTGGCGAACGACGGAATTCAAACCGTCATTTACAAACAGCGTCGGGATAATTGGAAACAAGCGCAGGTGGTCGTTACTACCATTCAAAGCCTGGCCGCGCGCAATCGTTTCCTGACCGAGTTTGCGCCGACAGATTTTCAATTGCTCATCAGCGACGAAGCGCACCGAACCATCAGCGGGAATAACCGCGCAATCTTCGAGTATTTCATTGGCTCAAAGCTCGGACTGACAGCGACGCCGAAGGATTATCTGAAAGGAATCGGCGACACAGCTCAACAGAACGATCCGCGTGAATACGAGCGCCGGCTGTTGCTCGATACCTATCGGACGTTTGGCCGCGACGATGGACGGCCAACCTTCCGTTACAGTCTGAATCAAGCCGTCCAGCACGAGCCGCCGTACCTTGTTAATCCGACGACCTACGATGCGCGCACAGATATCACGACGCAGATGCTCTCGGAAGAAGGCTATGTTGTAACCGTTCCCGCAGACGAAGGTGGAGATGAGACGGAACTCGTCTTTGGCAAGAAGGACTATGAACGGAAATTCTTCTCCGACGAAACAAATCTGAGCTTCGTTCGCTGCTTTCTCGAGAACGCCAAGCGCGACCCACTAACCGATGAAGTAGGCAAGACGATTTTCTTCGCGGTCAGCCGCAGACACGCGACCAAACTCGCCGCGGTCTTGAACGAAGAGGCCACGCGCCTCTGGCCGAACGAGTACGCGTCGGGTTCGACCTTCGCTATGCAAGTGACCTCGGATATTCCCGGTGCGCAGCAAATGACGCTCGATTTCGCGAATAACAATCTGAGCGGTAAATCCAAGTGGCGGGAGAATGAATTCCGCGATTACAACACGAGCCGGACACGAGTGTGCGTGACCGTCGGAATGATGACGACTGGTTACGATTGCGAAGACATGCTGAATGTCGTTCTCGCCCGACCGATCATGTCACCGACAGACTTCATTCAAATCAAAGGCCGCGGCACACGTCTGTTCACGTTCAAGCATCAGGACGGCGAAAACGAACAAAAGGTCGACAAGAACGGATTCGGACTCTTCGACTTTTTTGCCAACTGCGAATACTTCGAGAAAGATTTTGATTACGATCAGAAACTAGTTCCGCCACGCGGACCAACTCCGCCAAGTCCGAACGGCGGTGGCGGCGGTGGCATCCGCATCGACACGCTCACAAACACGTCGCCCGATCCGATTGCCGCTGTTGCGCAAGAGCACGTCGGAGTCTTTGGGATGCGAATCGATCGAGAGATGTATCGGGATCGATTCGCACAGCAAGCCAATGACGCGGTCGCTTCCGACGCTGCATTGCGTGACGCGTTTGAAGCCGAAGATTGGACGGCAGTGGAAGAACGGATTCGCCGATTGCTTTTCGAGAAACCCGAGGAGTTTTGGAATCTTCCCAAACTACAAGAGGTCTATAAGACCGACCGGACGCCGAGTCTGCGCGAAATACTGTCGAAGATTTTCGGTGTCGTGCCAAACATTGCCAGCCGTGCAGAGCTTGCTGACGAGGCATTCGAAAAGTTTGTTACTAGCCACGAAGTCAACGCCGTTCACAGCCGCGAGTTGCGCACCGTGTTCGTCGCCTTCCTGCTCGACCCGACCAGCCGGCAACTTCTCGAGTTGGGAAACTTTCCTAGCCTCCGCGCCCGCGATCCCAATTTGCACGCTGCATTGTCAGCTCTCCCGCCTCCCGAGCGAGAAGCCCTCGTCGGCTACCTGAAAACCGAGGTTTCCCTGAAGGATTTCGAAAAGGCCGCATGAAACAAACCCAAGGCCGGAGAAGATTTATGGCCGATAAAATAAAAGTCTGGTTCGACGCGGAAGCCAATTTCCTGGAAGTGAGGTTTTCGGAAGCCTCCGGGTACGAAAAGGAGACTGGCCACGACGCGGTGATGGAGCGAGTGGGTAAGAATGGCGAAGTGATCGGCTTTAGCATTCTCGGCGTGAGTCGCTTCATGAAGGATAAGCCGCTGGAGGCCAACCTGGCTTCTATTTGAGTTTCCGCGCTTGCCGCACGTTGATCGTCCCGAA
>JBBSEO010000213.1:0-4502 GCA_038239645.1 Chthoniobacterales bacterium
CGGACAAATTCACTTCGGCCTTCGTCTTCGAATTCGCCGAACCGGAACGTCGCGCGGCCCGCATCGCCACGATGACGTCATGCACCGCCTGCGAACCACGGCCATCCTTGATCAAAGTGATCTTCGCTTCTTCCGCCGCCGACTTGGTCAGAACTTTCGCGCTCACTTACTTCTTCGCCTCCGTCTTCGCTGAATCCGACGGTCTCTTAATGGCCGGACGCACCACCACGAGCGAGCCGTTCGCGCCGGGGACCGCGCCACTGATCAAAATTACCTTTTCCTCTTCGCGCACCTGCATGACCTGCAAATTCTGCACGGTGACGCGCTCGTCGCCCAGGTGCCCAGGCATGCCCATGTTTTTCCAAATTCTTCCCGGGGTCGAACGATTGCCGACGGCGCCATTCCGGCGGTGCGTCTTCGAGCCGTGGGCCGCGCCCTGTCCATGCATGTTGTGTTTCTTCATCACGCCCTGAAAGCCTTTACCCTTCGAGCGGCCAATGACGTCGACGAAATCGCCCGGCTGAAATTGCGTAATCTTTAGGTCGATTTCGCCTTCCGGTGCATCTTCCTCGAGGCGGAACTCACGCGAAAAACGTTTCATTTCCACACCGGCTTTCTTAAACGCGCCGACTTCGGAATTGTTCAGGCGCGATTCCTTTTGCGCGCCAAACCCGACCTGCACCGCCGAATAACCGTCGTTCTCCGCGGTCAGGCGCCGCACCAGCACGTTATCACCCGCGGCGATCACGGTCACCGGACGCAGCTTGCCCTTCGCGTCGTAAACGCTGGTCATGCCAATTTTTTGTCCAAGTAACCCGATGCTCATGTTCGCAAATTCTTCTCAAGCGTTAGATCTTGATCGTGATATCCACACCCGCCGGCAGATTGAGCTTCTTCAACTCGTCCACCGTCTTTGCCGTCGGCTCGATGATGTCGAGCAACCGCTTGTGCGTGCGGATTTCAAACTGATCCATCGACTTTTTGTCGACGTGCGGTGAACGGTTCACCGTAAATTTTTCAATCAAAGTCGGGAGCGGAATCGGTCCGGCCACGCGCGCGCCGGTGCGCTTCGCCGTCTCGACGATATCAATCGCGGATTGATCGAGCATCCGATGATCGAACGCCTTTAATCGAATTCGAATGCGCTGGCCGTTGGTCATTATTTCGTTTCCTTCTGGTCCAGGATGGCGCTGACCAAGTTTCCCGGCACCTGTTCGAAGTGCGACGGTTCCATCGAGTAACTCGAGCGCCCTTTCGAGAGCGAGCGAATCGCGGTGGCGTAACCGAACATTTCCGCTAACGGAACTTCGGCATTCACAATCGTGAGATTGCCCCGCGCTTCGATGCTGTTGATGCGGGCGCGGCGGCGATTCAAGTCGCCGATGATGTCGCCCTGAAATTCTTCCGGGGTGGAATTTTCCACTTTCATGATCGGCTCGAGCAAGATCGGCTTGCCCTGTTTGAAACCGTCCTTCGTCGCGAAAATAGCCGCGAGCTTAAACGCCAATTCGTTCGAATCGACTTCGTGAAAGCTGCCATAAACAATGTCGACTTCGACGTCGATCACCGGATATCCGCCGAGCACGCCATTCAAGACCGCTTCGTCGATTCCTTTTTTGACCGCGGGAATGTATTCGCGCGGAATCACGCCGCCGACGATCTTGTTTTCGACGACCAAACCTTTGCCGCGTTCCGCCGGACGAACGTCGACTTCGACGTGACCGTATTGACCGCGGCCGCCTGATTGCTTAATCAGTTTGCCGACGCCGTGCGCGGTGCCGGTAATCGTTTCGCGATAAGCGATCTGCGGTTTGCCGGCGTTGGCATCGACTTTGAACTCGCGGAACATGCGGTCGCGAATGATCTCCAAGTGGAGTTCGCCCATGCCGGCGATGATCGTCTGGCCGGTGTCTTCGTGGGTGAAGACTTTGAAAGTAGGATCCTCTTCCGAAAGACGCTGCAACGCGATCGCCATTTTTTCTTGGTCGAGTTTCGTTTTCGGCTCGATCGCCATCGAGATAACCGGATCGGGGAAAGTCGGCGGCTCGAGCAGGATTGGATAATCCTCGTCGCACAAAGTGTCGCCGGTGGTGATGTTCTTGATCCCGACGATCGCCGCGATGTCGCCCGAGTAACAGGTCTCGATGTCTTCGCGCTTGTCGGCCTGAATCTGGATTAAACGCGAAATGCGCTCCCGTTTGTTCGTGCGCGGATTGTAAACGGTGTCGCCTTTCGAAAGCGTGCCGGAATAAACGCGGAAGAAAACGAGCTTGCCGACGAACGGATCACTCCAAAGTTTAAAGGCGAGCGAGCAGAATTTGCCGTTGTCGTCCGTCATCGCTTCCATCGGCTCGTGCGTGTCGGGCTCCATGCCCCTGGCCGGTGGAATGTCGAGCGGACCCGGGAGATAATCGATCACAGCATCGACCAGATATTGCACGCCCTTGTTCTTAAAGGCGGAGCCGCCCACGACCGGGACGAATTTATTCGCGATCGTTTGCCGGCGAATGCCCGCCTTTAAAATCTCCGGCGTAACGGGCTTTTCTTCCAGGACCACGTGCGCGACGTCGTCATCGAGATTGGAAATTTGTTCGACCAGATCGTTGTAGGCTTTTTCGACGGTCGCCTTGTGCTCTTCCGGCAAATCGGTGACCTCGTAAGTCGAACCCATCACATCGTTGTCCAAATAAAGGACCGCCTTCCTGTTCACGACATCGAGCTGGCCCTTGAGATAATCTTCCTTGCCGAGCGGGAGCAGGATCGGCCACGCGTTCGCCGCGAGCTTGTCGCGCATGCTCTTGATCGACATCTCGAAGTCGGCGCCGACCCGATCCATTTTATTGATGAACGCGATCCGCGGGACCTGATACTTGTTCGCCTGCCGCCAGACCGTTTCGGATTGCGGCTGCACGCCGGCGACGGCATCGAACACCGCGATCGCGCCGTCGAGCACGCGCAGCGAACGTTCGACCTCGGCCGTGAAATCCACGTGACCGGGCGTGTCGATGATGTTCACCCGCATCTTGATGCCTTCGAAAGTCTTGTAAACGCCCTCTTCCTTCTTCTGCATCCAGGCGCAGGTCGTGGCGGCGGACGTGATCGTAATGCCGCGCTCGCGTTCCTGTTCCATCCAGTCAGTCACGGTCGTGCCTTCGTGCACTTCACCGATCTTGTGGATCATGCCGGTGTAAAAAAGAATGCGCTCGGTCAACGTCGTTTTCCCCGCGTCGATGTGCGCGGCGATGCCGATATTGCGCGTCCGTTCCAGCGGGAACTTGCGATCCGCAGAATTCGGGTTCGTCGTCGCGGAAGCTTTTTGTTCCATGGTGGCGGTCGACATAAAAGCTTACCAGCGGAAATGGGCGAAAGCGCGGTTAGCCTGCGCCATCTTATGCGTGTCTTCGCGCTTCTTGATCGCGTTCCCCTGACCGGCGGCCGCGTCCTTGATTTCCTGCGCGAGCGCGGCCGACATCGGCTGGCCGCGACGGTTATCGGCGTATTGCACGATCCAGCGCATCGCGAGCGAAACCTGACGGGCCGGCGTGACTTCCATCGGCACCTGGTAAGTCGCGCCACCGACGCGGCGCGATTTCACTTCCAAACGCGGGCGCACATTTTCCAGCGCCTTGTTCAAAACTTCGAGAGGATCAACTGCGTCCGAGCCTTCGCGCGATTTGTCGATCGCGGTGTAAACGATTCGTTCCGCGAGCGATTTCTTGCCGCGCTTCATCACCGTCGAGATCAAGCGTGCGACCGCGGCGCTGCCGTAGCGCGAATCGACCTTTTCGTCTTTTTTGTAAACTTTGCGACGGCGCGACATGACTACTTCTTGCCTTTCTTCGCGGCGGCGGCGGCTTCCGCGCCAGCTTTCGGACGTTTCGCGCCATACTTCGAACGGCTGCGGCGGCGTCCATCAACTCCGAGCGAGTCGAGGGTTCCGCGCACGATATGATAGCGCACGCCCGGCAAATCTTTCACTCGGCCACCGCGCACCAGCACGATCGAGTGTTCCTGCAAGTTGTGACCTTCGCCCGGAATGTAAGCGATCACTTCCTGGCCGTTAGTCAGACGAACCTTCGCCACTTTGCGCAAAGCCGAATTCGGCTTCTTCGGGGTGCGCGTCATCACTTGCGTACAGACGCCACGACGCTGCGGACAATTCTTCAAGGCCGGCGACTTTGATTTCACCGACACCTTCCGGCGTCCTTTGCGCACAAGTTGATTAATAGTTGGCATTTCTCAGTACAAAAAGGCCGCCGCGAAGATTAAGTCGTGGCGACAAAAAATCCGCTCAGCTCCGTGAACCCTAGCTCACGCCACTGATGCGGAGAGCGGGCAATATAGAAACGAATTTTCGCCCTGCAAAGATTTTTTTGCGCGCATTTCGAATCTCTTACGCGTTTGGCGGTGAGTCGATTGCGCTGCCTCTCGTGCGCCGCCATTCTTGGTAAAATTCGAGAACGAGCCAGCTAGCGACGAACTGCACCAGCAGCGGGTTTGAG
>JBBSEO010000214.1:0-4493 GCA_038239645.1 Chthoniobacterales bacterium
AGTTTCGAGAGAGCGATTGGTGAGTTCCGCCCGCAGTTGTTCGTAGGCGCCCGCCTGCCGCCGTCCTTCCAAGAGTGCGAGCGGATGAAAAACGTTTGCCAGGATTTCCACGGAGCGCGATCGACCAAGCAGCGCCTGCGGTTTGGTAATCGGAGCCGCGGCGAGAGTAAAGTGCGTTTGCCAGAAGGGATGGCTCAATTCTGCGAGAACTCTTTCCAGTTCCGCCGAACCTACCTCGTTGAACGCAGCGACGACGGTCTTCCAGTTTCGCAAAATGGCCCCGAGCGCGCCCAACCGGCGATGCGGATGATTCAGCGGACGCGCGCCACTCATTCGCCAAGCTTCCGGCGGAAGAATTAGGCGCGCGAAACGATCACGTTCCTTCCACCAATCGTCCCAAAGCTGACGGTGGTATCCACGCGCCTGAGGTGCGATCTGGTCTTGAAGCGGGTCGCGCAAGAAGCCGGCAACTCCAAACAGAAGTGGCTCGGCTTTCGCACGGCGAAGGCTGGTGAGGGGCAGGCGCTGCGCGAGGAGAGTGAACGGCGTACGATTCTGTTTGTAACCAAGCGCGTCTGCCAGAGCCTGGTAGAGCGCTTCTTCGCGGCCGTGCGCAGCGATGCGCTGACGCAGTCGCTCGGCCTTTCGCTGCAAACGAAACTCCGCCGCCGCATGCAAAACATGAGAAATCTTTTCGTCGCCATAGTCGCGCAGCGGCCCAACACAGCGGCCAGGATGCGCGAGGGGCGCTGCCTTTCCGACTTCATGCGCGAGGATGTTTGGATCGAGCAATACTTGTGGTACCTGCCGGTGCACACTCGTCCGGGTGAAGAATTCCGCCTGGCCCCGGCGCTCGAAAAAGACGTGGAGAATGGTGTGGTCGAATGCGGGATTCGCCGCGTGCCCGTGACTTTCCCAATTGCGATCAGCGAGATCGAGTTCGACTGCCCCATGCTCGACCTTGCCGGCGAATTCGATCGCGACGTCCCCGAAGTCGGGTCCGCTCTCGCGGTTCCAGACGCCGAACTGGACGATCCGGATAGGCTCGCCCGTCACGAGTTGGAATTCGCGGCCGAAATCGCCCGCGAACCAGCGCGCCTGAAGTTCGAGCTCGGACGGCAGCGGTCGAAGTTCAAGGAGCGGTCGCTCCTGCACGCGCGAGGCGCGTCGCCATTCTGCGTAACGCTCAGCCGCACGCACGCGAACTATCCTTCGCTGGCGGCGGGAACAGAAACTGGCGCCGGCGCGGAAGTGCCGCTGATGGCGGCGACGATTTTCTCGACTTCGTCCGCCCGCGCCCGCGGAAAAACGAAAAGGTAGTCCGGGCCAGTTTTTTCCGCCGACAGGAACGACAAATTCTCCGAAAGAAACTTCGGTTGCCGCGAAACCGTCAGGCCGTCGAGCTCAATCGACCGCGCGAGACCGCGGGTTCCTTTGGTCGCGACGAAGGTGAGCTTGCGCGGCTCCTCGTGGGTCGAGACCAGCGCGCCGAAAAGATTGGGCGCGATGCGCCGTCCCCGCCCGCTCACGCACGGCACCGCCCAGGCGATCGTTTCGCCCAGGACATTTTCGCGACTGAAGACCGGGGCGAGCTTGCTGGGTAAAGTCAGCGGGAGCGATGAGTCCGATCGACGCAGGAAAGCGGCGGGCTCATTCAGTTTTCGCCAGATCAGCCAGAGTTTCACTTTGGCCGCGCGCAGGATTTTCGGCGCAAACCAGGCGAAGGCGAGGAGGGCGAGGAGAAAAATTGCCAGCGCGGTGACAGGGTGGGCGTGCAGCAGCGCCAGTCCACCGACGACAGCGAGGTCTTCGCCGACGCTCAGCGCGATATTTGAAAATGGTTCCGGCGACGCATTGGTCACGAGGCGCGTGCTCGCCTTGGCGGTGTGAGCGGCGAGGGAAGTTGTCCCGGCGAGGAGGGCGACCACGACATCGAAAGTCGGGCTCGGATGTCCCAGGGTCTGGATCGCCAGCAAGGCGCCGCCGATCGGTCGGATAAAAGTGTGCACGGCGTCCCAGGCGGAATCGAGCCACGGAATTTTATCAGCGAAAAATTCCAGCGCGAAGAGCACGCCGGAAATTCCCATTACCCACGGATCGTCGAGGACGCGGAGTGAATCGAATTGCGACGTGAGCGTGATCCAGTGCCAGTGAATGGCGCAGCCCGCGGCGAAAACGGTCAGGTAAAGATTAAGCCCGGCGAGGCAGGCCAGACCCAAGGCCACACTCAACAGGTTCAGGCGGTCCACGGATCGATTATGACAGGATTTGCGGTGAAGCGCAGAATTTTTTCCGGCGTGGTGAATCTCCCTTGGTCGGTGCTACAGTCCGCGCCATGCTCGATATTCGGCTGGTGCGGGAAGAGCCCGCACGGATCAAGGAACGTCTCGCGCAACGTGGCGGCGGCGACGAGGGGCGCATTGATGAGTTGCTCGCGCTCGATGCCGACCGCCGCCAGGCCGAAACCGCGCTGCAGGCGCTGAACGCGGAACGGAAAAAAGCGAGCAAGGAAATCGGTGGCCGCCGCGCCCGCAACGAAGATTCACAGGAAATAGAGGATCGCGTCCGCGGAATCGGTGACGAGATCGCGCTGCTAAACGAGCGCTCGTCGTTAGCCGACCAACAGCAGCGCGATCTTTTGCTGCGCATTCCCAACTTGCCCCACGCGCAGGCGCCGGTGGGAAAAACCGCGGCGGACAATCCGGTCGTGCGCGTCGTCGGCGAAAAGCCGGCGCTGGAAAATCCGCTCGATCACGCGGCGCTCGGCGCGCGGCATCGCCTTTTCGATGCGGAGCGCGCCGCGAAAATGAGTGGCAGCGGCTTCATTTGTTTCACGGGCGAAGGGGCGCGGCTCGAACGCGCGCTCATCCAGTTCATGCTCGACCTCCACACCCGCGAGCACGGTTACCTTGAAATGAGCCCGCCTTTTTTGGTCCGGCGCGATTGCATGATCGGCACGACGCAGTTGCCGAAATTTGAGGACGACATGTATGGGCTGGAGGACAATCAGGTTTTCCTGGCGCCGACCGCGGAAGTGCCGGTGACGAATTTTCATCGCGAGGAAATTTTGCCCGGCTCGGAATTACCGAAGAAGTATGTCGCCTACACGCCTTGTTTTCGTCGCGAAGCTGGATCAGCCGGACGCGAGACGCGCGGGATCATTCGGGTGCACCAGTTCGACAAGGTCGAGCTGGTCAAGATTACCGCGCCGGAAAAATCATACGAGGAGCACGAGAAGCTAACGAGTGACGCCGAGCGAGTTTTGCAATTGCTCGGCCTGCATTATCGCGTGATCGAACTTTGCACCGGCGACCTGGGTTTTGGTTCGGCCAAGACCTACGATCTCGAAGTTTGGTCGCCGGGACAAAACGCTTACCTGGAAGTTTCGAGCTGCTCGAATTTCGAAGATTTCCAGGCGCGCCGGATGAATCTTCGTTTTAAGGATTCCGAAGGGAAAAACCGGGTACCGCATACGCTCAACGGGTCGGGCCTGGCGTTGCCGCGCCTCTTCGCCGCCTTGATCGAACGCGGCCAAACGCCTGCGGGCACGATTCGTTTGCCGGAAATTCTTCAGCCTTATTTCGGCGCGGCGGAAATTCGATAGCTAACCTGCCGGAAAAAGATCGGGCTGCGCCGGGTCGCGTTCTTCGGCGGCGGGCAGCTCAAGTTCATAGCCCAGCCGGAGCGCGAGGCGCTGGGCCGTTTCGAGGGCAAACCCTTCGAAATGATTATTCACGAAGGCGAAGACGTCGCGAAGCTCGGGCAGCGCGCGCTCAATCTTGAGCGCCCAGCTCTCCAGGGCGGCCTCGCGTTTCCAGAGAAGTTTGCCGTACTCGTGAAGGTGCCGGCCGTCGCCGTCATATTTCGTGGCGTAATCTCCGAGGAGCCGGAGGTAAAGAAAGTCGGCCGTCCGCGGCTGGAATTCGAATGGCGCCAGATTGCGCTCGTGCAACGCCGACATGTCCGACCAGACCCAGCAGATACGATGTTTCTCCAACAGCCGGATGACCTGCGGCTGGTGCCAGGCGGTATCGCGAAATTCGATCGCGAAACGGAAATCTTGCGGAAGTTGTTCGACGAAGTTGCGCAGCGCGGACCGGCCTTGTTTCGGAGAAAAGGAGGGCGGCAGCTGGATGAGAATGACGTGCAGCCTCGCCGCGAGCGGCTCGATCGTCTGGAGAAAGGTGGTGAGGTGCTCGCTGCAATCGCGCAGCCGGCATTCGTGGGTGATGGCACGAGGGAGTTTGCAGGCGAACCGGAAATGAGATGGTGTCATTTCCAGCCACCGGACTACTGCGTTCGGCGAAGGCGGTCCGTAAAAAGTGGAATCAATCTCCACCGCGGGAAAATAGCGCGCGTAGAATTCGAGCCACCGATCCGGTGGCAAATCCGGCGGATAAAAGACCTCCCGCCAGGCGTCGAAGCGCCAGGCGCAGGCGCCGATCCGGATTTTGTGCTGAGCGTTTAGGTTCAAGCGACGACTTTTTGCGAAC
>JBBSEO010000215.1:0-4490 GCA_038239645.1 Chthoniobacterales bacterium
ATCATCTCCCAACCCGCGGCCAGCCTGGTGCTGATGGAATTGCGCGACGAACGTGGCCGGCTCCTTCCCGGCCTGATCGCGGGGGATCGCTGGTTCGTCATCGGACGCGAAGGAACGCGTTATTCGATTGTCGTCCGCAATCGCAGCGCGGTCCGTCTGGAAGTCGTTCTTTCCGTCGATGGCTTGGACGTGATCGACGGCCGCCCGGCCTCATTTGGAAAGCGCGGCTACATCGTTAATCCCCATCAACGCCTCGTGGTCGACGGTTTCCGGCAAAGCGCCAACGCCGTGGCCGCGTTTCGCTTCAGCCCGGTCCGCGAATCCTACGCGAACGAAAAATACCATGACACCGGCAACGTCGGGGTGATCGGTATTGCCCTCTTCCACGAACGCGGGAGCGAACCTTGGAACGAAGAGGAAACCTCCCGGCGCCTCAAGGCGAATCCTTTTCCCGGACGATTCGCCACTCCGCCCTGAGCCTGTCCGTGGCGCGCGGGCCGCGCCTGTGTATCGTTCGCGGGCGGTGCCGACTTTTTACATCAAAACCTACGGCTGCCAGATGAACGAACGCGACTCCGAACAGGTCGCGCACTCGCTCATCGAGCGTGGCTACGAGCGAGTCGCGCAGGAGATGGAAGCTGATGTCGTGCTGCTTAATACCTGCAGTGTGCGCGACATGGCGGAACAAAAGGCCCTGGGGAAAATGGGCATGCTCGCGCGCGCCGCGCGGAATCGGCCGGAGACTGTTTTTGGATTCCTCGGTTGCATGGCGCAGGCGCGCGGCGCCGATCTTTTTCGGGAAATCCCACACCTCGATCTCGTCGTCGGCACGCAGAAATTTCATCGCGTGGCGGATTACGTTAGCGAAGCGGTAACGAAGAAACGGGAATGTCGCATGGACGATCCTCGTTTTTCGATCGTCGACGTTGCGGAAGAATCGGGCTCGCAGTCGACCATTCGCGACCACGCCCTCTCGCCGAAACAGGCGACCGCCTTTGTCTCGATCATGCAGGGCTGCAACATGCATTGCACCTTCTGCATCGTTCCGCGGACGCGCGGAGCGGAGCGAAGCCGCCCGATCGCAGAGATCGTCGAGGAAGTGCGCGCCCTCGTCGCGCGCGGGGTAAAGGAAGTCACGCTGCTCGGTCAGATCGTGAATCTTTACGGCCGCCACGAATTTGAAAGCCGCGCCGGCAAAAGTCCGTTTGTGCAACTCCTCGAATCCGTCGGCGCAGTCGATGGTCTGAAGCGCCTTCGTTTTACCTCACCGCATCCGATTGGTTTTCGCGACGACCTTGTCCATGCGCTCGGAAGTCTTCCGAAATTGGCGTCGCACGTGCACCTGCCTCTCCAGTCCGGTTCAGATCGCATTCTGAAAGCGATGCATCGTCCGTATACGGCGGCGAAATATCGCCGGCTGGTTGAAAAAATTCGGCGCGTGCGTGCAGGCATTGCGGTGACGACGGATGTGATCGTGGGGTTCCCCGGCGAAACAGAGGCCGATTATCGGGCAACGCGCGAACTCGTCGCCGAGATCGAGTTTGATAATGCCTTTGTTTTTCGCTATTCGCCGCGCCGCGAGACCCCTGCCGCCGAATTGGCTTCGCAGTTGGACGAAGCGACGAAAGAGGCGCGCAACCAGGATTTGCTCCAGGTCGTGAATGAATCAGCCCGTCGCGCTCACGCCCGCCTCGTTGGCACCCGCGCGGAAATTTTGTGCGAAGGACCCAGCAAAACCAACGCCGCGCGCTTGATGGGCCGCACCACGACGAACAAAGTGGTCGTTTTTGACGGCGGGCGCGATCATATCGGCGAGATGGTCGCGGTGGAAATCGAACGCGCCAATGGCTTCAGTCTTTACGGTCGCGTCGCCTCTTAAATTATGATTTACAGTTTTTCCCTGCAGGTCGCCGCGCTCATCGCCGGCATTTTGCTCTGCCTTTTTTCTGTCGTCGGCTTTCTGGTCAAGAACGCGGAGAAATTGCGCGGGTTCCCCCGCTCGCGCTGGGCTGGCATTATCATCCTGACGATCGATTTGATCTGGAGTTGGTGGCTTCTCGCGGTCATGGACATGGGTGAATTCTCCAGCTTTCGTCGGCCCCTGCTGATTGCCCTCCCCATTGCCTATATTCTTTCGATCCGGTTCATGGACGAATTTCTCGCCGTGCGCGCACTCGGCATTTTTGCGCTGCTCGCGGCCGAGCCGTTGCTGGAGGCGGCGTTTTTTCGTTACGAGACCAGTCGTCTCGTCCTGACCGTCCTGGCTTACGTCATGATTGTCCTCGGCATGATCTGGGTCACGATGCCCTACCGCCTGCGCGATCAACTGGACTGGCTCGGGAAAACCAGCGGGCGCTGGCGCGGCTTCACCGCCTTCGGCTTTCTTTACGGTGCGGCTCTGATCGCGCTGGCGTGCGCCGCCTATTAAACGCGCCGTCGTTTTGCGCGGAGGCGCACTGGGAGATTTCGTTCTGACACTGCCGGTCATTCGCGTGTTGGCCGAAAATTATCCGTCGGCCCAAATCGACCTGGTTGCACAAGGGGAATATTTCGCGATGGCGCAACGCACGCTTCTCTTGGGAGAAATGCGGCGCCTGGACGATCCGCGCCTCGGCCCTTTCTTCGCCCGCGACGCGGAGCTGCCGGAAGATTGGCGAGCTTTTTTCTCCGGCGCTGAATTGATTGTTTCCTACCTGCACGATCCCGCCGAAATTTTTCGCGCGAACATCGCGCGTGACAGCTCGGCCAGGTTTGTCCCTGGCCCCTCGCGGATACAGCCGGGTTCGCATGCCACGGATCAGCTTGCCGCCCCGTTGCGCGAACTGGGAATTCCCGTTCACGATCTCACTTTCTCATTTCCGGAACGCCCGCAGACGGGAGCCGTGGCCCTCCACCCAGGCAGCGGCGGAAAGCGCAAAAACTGGCCGATTGCGCGCTGGCTCGAATTCACCGAATATTTGTTAGCGCGCGATCTTGAAATTTCAATCATCGGCGGCGAAGCGGATACCGATGAAATCGACGCGTTCCGCGCGCGCTTTCCAAACTTGGATTATCACGTCGCTCAACCTTTGGCGGAACTTCTTTCACTTCTCAGCGGCAAGATCTTCCTCGGGCACGACAGCGGCATCGCACATCTCGCGGCCGCCACCGGCGCACGCTGCCTGCTGCTTTTCGGCCCGACCGATCCCGCCGTTTGGGCGCCGCGCGGTCGAAACGTGAAGGTTCTCCGCGCGAAAAAGGGTCAGCTTGATGAGCTACCCGTAACGGAAACGATTGCGGCCTACGAACTGATGCGCATCGGCATCAAGACGTAAAGAAAAGGCGTCTGAATCTTCAAAACGCCGGGACTCATCTCGTCGATGAGATCGAGAAAAATTTCGTCCTCGCCCAAATTGCGCAGGGGCGCCATCAGGAACTCGGGATTGAACGCGATCGAAAATTCGCGGCCCTTGTAAATGACCGGAAGTGATTCCCGCGCTTCGCCCACTTCCGGGGTGTTCGCGGTGATCTCGATGTTGTTCTTGCTGAAATTGAGTTTGATCGAATTCGATTTGTCGCTCGCGAGCAACGAAACACGCCGGAGCGAATTCAGAAACGTCTCGCGCTCGAGCGTCACCCGCTCCTTCGCTTCCGAGGGAATGACCTGACGATAATTCGGATAATTGCCTTCGATCAATTTCGAAACCAGGAGGGTGTTATTGAGGTCGAAGGCGATTTGGCCCGAGCCGACGCTGACCTTGACGTCGCCATCGTCACCGAGCAGCCGCTGTAGTTCCGTCACTGCTTTCGTCGGAACAATAATGTCCGCCTCGTGGCTGCGCGGAAACTCCAACTCGATGTCAGCCATGGCCAGGCGTCGTCCATCGGTCGCGACCAGGGTCAATTTGTTTTCCTTAAAACTAAAGAGCACACCATTCAGCACGTAGCGCGTTTCGTCCGTGGAAATGGCGTAAGCCGTCTTGCGCAGGCCATCGCGCAAATCCTTCTGCCGCATCGTCACGACCTTCGCGTTTTCGAATTTCGGCAGCGGCGGGAATTCTTCCTCCGGCAATCCCAGAATCTTGAAGAAGCTCTGGCCGCTGCGAATCGAGGCAGCATTTTTTCCATCCACTTCCACCGCCACTTCGCCCATCGGCAGTTCGCGAATGATCGTGAACAAGCGGCGCGCCGGCAACGTGGTCGCGCCGGGTTTGTCCACGCTGGCTTCGAAACTTCCACGGACACCGACATCGAGATCGGTCGTGGTCAGCGAAACGCGACCATCGGCCGCGTGCAGAAGAACGTTCGAGAGAATCGGCAGCGTTGTTCGGGTGCTGACCACGTTCTGCACCTGCTGCAATCCCTCGAGCAATTTCTCTTTCGTCGCGGAAAACTTCATCACGATAAGGAAGATGTAAGGGGTGCTTTTCTAATCGGCAACCGTATTCTCGCACCACTCACCGTTGCAGCGCGCTGTCGATGAAGGAAACCGTCTGCCGCACGTTGTCCTG
>JBBSEO010000216.1:0-4425 GCA_038239645.1 Chthoniobacterales bacterium
GATGGTGGAAGGCCGCTGGCTGAAGCGCGCCGACTCATTTCCGAAATGGCAATTCCGTCTGTTGCGCCGTGGGCGAGCAACCTTCAGCGACTTCGGCCACGGGCAGAAGGAGGGCGAGGTCGATGGCGTAATCGAATATTTACGCGAGCCTTATCTTCATTTTCCGGTGAGCAAAGGATGGGACACTTGGCAGGAGCGGCATCTTCGTTATGCCGCGCAGGAGGCAGAAGAACGCAAGCGTGCTCCCATTTCATGGGGCGGAATTCTGTCGCGGCAGCCGTCACTGCGGAACAAGGCGCTGAAGCCGATGGTCAGCCGCATTCCGGGCTGGCCATTCCTCCGCTTCCTTCACGCCTACTTCTGGTCCGGCGGATTTCTCGAGGGGAAACCGGCCTGGCGGTATTGCCTGAATCTCGCGAAGTACGAACGGCAAATCCAGCGCCGAATGCGCGAAGAATAACAAATATTAGTAGGCCGTGGCGGGCGGCAGGAACATCTGCGCGATCGTGCGCATAATGATGCCGATCTCGAGCGAAAGATTCCAATTCTCGAGATACTCCAAGTCGCACGCGACGCGGTTTTCGATATCGGAATGATCGCGGGCTTCGCCGCGGAACCCGCGCACCTGCGCTAGTCCAGTGATGCCTGGCTTCACGAAGGTCCGGACGTGATAGGTATCGAGAAATTTGGCGAAGGCGGCGTTATGCTCGAGCAAATGCGGGCGCGGCCCGACGATGCTCATGTCGCCGCGAAGCACGTTCCAAAACTGCGGAACCTCGTCGAGGCTCAACTTGCGCAGGAGCCGGCCAAAGGGAAAGACGCGCCGATCCTCCGCATGCGCCTGCTGGGTGATTGCACTCTGGTCGACGCGCATGGTGCGAAATTTGTAGATGGTGAACTGCCGGTTCTGTAGTCCGGCCCGCACCTGGCAATGAAACAGCGGACCGCGCGACTGGAGGAGCTGCGCGATCCAGACGATGAGCGCGAGCGGCGGGAAGAAGAGAACGATGATGAGCGTCGCGAGAATAAAGTCGATCGCTCGCTTCATGAAGCGGTTGAAGGGATTCTCCAACGGCTCCTGGCGCAGCCCGATAAAACCAAGGCCATCGTCTTCGAAATGCACGACCGGGTGGCGAAGAGTTTCCGCAAGGTCACTGAGAATGACGAGGCGGAGAGCAAGTTGATCGCAAATGCTCACGATCGCGCGGGCGGAATCGTCGCGTGGCACCTCCAGGAGGATGACCTGAGTGATTCCGCGCTCGCGAACGATCTGCGCAAACTCTCGGGGTGTCCCGAGCCAGGGCAGGTCAGACTCATCCGTCTCCGAAAGAATTCCGACCGTGCGCAGGCCAATCCGTGCTTTTTCATCCAGCCAGGCCTTGAGTTTTCGCGCGCGTATTCCCGGGCCGACAAGAAGGGTTTTCTCCTCACGAATGCCGGTAAAAATTCGGCGGGAGAGAAAGGGGGGAAGATAATGATGGGAAAAGAGAAGCGCGACGTAGAGCCACGGGATCAGATTGAAAAGAAAAACGCGCGAGATGAATCCGTCTTTGGTCGCGATGAGATAGAGGACGAGCGTGCCGACGCTGAAAATGATCTGACGCAGGGTGAGACGATGCTGCCGCAATAGTTCGTGTTGCAGGATATAGTCGCGTGAGTTGTCCCGGCCGAGAAACTCGAAGGTCATCCCGAGCACGAGGAGGACGCAGTAAATCGTGTAGCGTGGCCAGGTGAGATCGCCGCGCTCGGAATAGAACGTGATCATGACCCAGACGCCCAGCCAGAAAAAGGCGGCTACAATTGCGATCTGGCAGAGAAGGAAGAGGCGGCGCAATCCCTCGGAGCGCTGGGTCAGCATGGCGAAGAAAGAGCCAACGCCGTTGGCGTGGTTTCGACTCGTGGTGAACCATTCATGGCCGGGAGAAGCGGGGCTTTCTTCTGGGAGCTAATCCTATACCATTCATTCCTTTGCGCCGTGATGCCAAACGCTGATAACCCTCCTCCACGCACGATGGCAGAACCGCCGCCGGCTTTGAGCTGGCCTGTCAGCCTGGTGGTGGCGCTTCTGCCGGTGGGGGCGTGTTTCCTTGGCGGTAGCACTTCGAAATGGGCAGAGGGGATGGTCGTCGCGTTCTTTGGTGTGCTGCTGCTGCTGCAGCCTCCACGACGTTCTCTCGGTTGGCCCTTGAACCTGATTTTTCTCGCATTCGTTTTGTCTGCCGCGGTCGCGTTCCTGCCGCAGCAATTTTTTTCCACACCGGCCTGGCGAACGGCCTCGATGAATGACCTCGGCATCCAGCTTTCGCCCTCAGTTTCGCCGCAACCCTGGCTGACCGTGGGCTGTCTCGTTAGTCTTTTGGCAGGAGTGAGCTGGCTATATTTTGCCGCGACCCAGGAGCTGGAATTGCGTGGCGTCCGGTTCCAACTCCGCACCTTCGCCACCGGCATGGTCTTTCTCGCCAGCCTGAGCCTGCTCCTTTTCTGGCTGCATCAATCGCTGCCCTTCTGGCAAAATGCCCGCGGGTTCGGTCCGTTTCCGAATCGCAATCAAACCGCTGATTTGTTCGGCGTTGTTTCCATCCTGATTCTGGCCGCGGGTCAGGATGATGTGCGTTATCATCGCAAACGCTGGATGCTTTGGCTCGTCGCTCTGGTGATCGTGATCAGCGCGCTGGTGATCAATTTTTCGCGGGCCGGCATTCTCTTTTTGATGCTCGGCAGCGCGCTCTGGATTGCGGCGGTGGCGTGGCAGCAACCGTCGAGCAAATGGCTCGGTGTGGGCGGGGCGTTTGTTTTGTTGCTCGCGAGCGCGCTTTTCGTTTTCGGCGGTGAAACCCTGGCGCGTTTTAATCTCCCGCACCTCGTCGACAATGATTTTCGATGGCTGATTTTTCACGACACCTGGAAATTGATCAACGCTTCGCCCTGGTGCGGGCTTGGCCTGGGAAACTTCGAAAGCGTCTTTGCCATTTTCCGCGACGCCTCGCACGGCAACACGCGCGCGCTGCATCCGGAAAGCGACTGGCTCTGGCTGTGGGCTGAACTCGGTCCGCTCGGTCCGATTCTCGTCGTCGTCGGAGCGATTTTGCTCATCCGTCACGTGATGCCGATGCCAACGGGAACGAACCAGCGCTTTCGCCTGGCCACGTTGATCGGCGCGATTTCGTTTGCGTTGCACGGGCTGGTCGATGTCTCGGGTCATCGTGTCGGCACCGCCTACGCAGCTCTTTTTCTGTTCGGAATGTCACTGCACCGTCCGCTGAGTTTCGCGCCTTCGCGCCTGGTCCCGTGGATCTTTCGCGCGCTCGGTTTGATTTTTCTGATCAGCGGCGGCGTGTGGATTTTGGCCTCGCGTGACGGTTCGCTTTTGCCGGGCGGCCTTGGCGTCGCCAATGTGAAGCAACAGGCGGAAAGCTCGAGTCGTGGCCGAAATTACAAGGAGGCAGTGGAACTCACGACGCGTGGCCTGCAATGGGCCCCATTGGATTGGCAGCTTTACTATTTGCGCGGAGTCGCGCTCGCGGCCGAGCGCGCGCCGCGAGAACAAACGCTGAACGATTTCCGCCGGGCGCGTTTCCTGGAACCGAATTCGTATTCGGTTCCGTTAGAGGAGGGCGTGATCTGGAGCGGCATTAATCCGCAGCTCAGTTTCGTGGCGTGGCGCGAAGCCTTGCGTCGCGCGGGTGAATCGGATCGGGCCGAGGTTTTTCGGCGCATCTTTTTCAACGGTGCCGTCGCGAATCCGAACGGGAGAGCCCTGGTGGAAAAACTGGCGTACGATTATCCGGATTTGAGCGTCGCCTACCTGCAGCAACTTCCGGCACCGGATTTTCGGCGCGCGTTGCCGCGATTACTCGAGTCCGATCCCGACCTGAAGGCCTTGACTGAAAGGCAACGGCGCGAGGTTTTTCGTCTCTGGCAGGAGCGCGGAGATCAGGCCGCCCTGGCCAATTTCGTGCAGGCGCATCCCGGCATGCAAAAAGAAGCGTGGCGTTTCATGGCGCAGCAGGCGGCCAACTCCCGCGACTTCCATCACGCCGCCGAAATCATGCGACAAAACATTCCGGCGCCGGTGTTTCCGCCGATGCTGGAGGGGGCCTCGCTTGATCAAGTGCGCGCTCGCGCCTTTCGCATTCCGATCGATTACGCCGCGGGCTACACCCTGGCGCGGCGCCAGGAAACGGGTGGCCTTTACGAGGACATGCTAGTGACCGTGCGGCACTTTACCGATATGCGGAACGCGCCGTCCTATTTCAATTATCTCGAGGCAACCGGCTGGGCCGCGAAAAATAATTGGGATCGAAGCTGGAAGGCGTGGCTCGCCTTTGAGTCGGCGCAGGCGACGAATCGTTAGTTCGCCTGCGCCGCGGCCTGAGCGGCGGCCAAGCGCGCGATCGGGACACGGAAGGGACTGCAACTGACGTA
>JBBSEO010000217.1:0-4420 GCA_038239645.1 Chthoniobacterales bacterium
GGCCGCACCATTGCCACCATAAGCCGCCCGTCCAGGGAACATGTCGCAATTCGCCAATTGTTGCTGTCCAGTTTCGAAGGGCCGCGAGGTTTTCGGTATCGATCGTGAATGGAAAACGCCGTTCAACCAGGGCGGCGAGGACGAGAACGGAAGCGAGCGCGGCCGCGCTCCAAAGTCGATCGCGTCGCCATAAACTCGAGCGGTGAAAAAGGGCGAGAGACGCTACTGTGGCGGCGAGGAGAATCGTAGGCTCGTAGAGTGAAACCCACAGAGCAACTCCCCAGCTCAGGCCGCTCGTGATGCTCCAGTGGCGCGAAGTCGTCTCCACCAGAGTCCACTCCGCGCACCAGCCGATTGCCACCAACGCGATCAGGAGAGATTGATGATCCGGACGTCCCAGCGCGAAACCGTGCGCAAGGATCGGACTGACGGCGAAGAGCAGCAGAAGCGCCCAACGAAAACGAAGCTGGAACGCTCGTGACCACAGACAGAGAAAAATGCCGACGACGACGGAGAGAAACGGCGAAATGAATGCACCGGCGAGATCGAGAGCGTGCGGCGAGAACGGGCGCCACAACATCGCCAAGACGACGATCAGGTAATCGAATGGCGCCGTGGTGTGGGGCGAGATCCCTGCCGGGAAATTCTCAAAGTCATGCCAGCGAACGATTTTCCCCGGCTGCGCGAGGCAAAGCCGGGCCCGCGTCATCCGCGCATAGCAATCACCATCCGCGAAATAGATATTTCCGTTAATGAAAACCTCTCCGTAATTCGCGCAGCGCGCGGCCAGGATCACGGCAGACAGCAGAACGATTTCGACAACGACAAGAAATCGCATCCGCATCCCGCGCGTTTAAGGCGAAAAGCGCGCGGGGGAAATCGAAATCATCTGGGCCCGCCTGGATTCGAACCAGGGACCAAGGGATTATGAGTCCCCTGCTCTAACCGCTGAGCTACAGGCCCGGCACATGAAATCTTAGCGCGAAGATTGTCGCCGCAAAGAGTTCTTCGCGCCGTTCTTCGACGCACAATCTCGGGAAAGCTCCAGTGCCATCAGTCATCGCGACCGCTAAAAACAGCAGGAATCGACCGATGCCTGCAAAAAAAGCATTGCCCTCGTGTCGGCTTTTTCCTTATCCCTCATTTAGGCAGGATACTATATATGAACAAGACTCACTCGGCAGGGAGAGGGCTTCGTCGCGGAGGGTTCGCGATTACACTCGTCACGTTCCTCGGCACGGCGCTCGTTAGTTCGGCGCAGGAGGCAACACCGTCACCTTCGCCCGCCGGACCAGTGGATGCGCAAGGCACGCCGTTACCTGGAAGCGAAGCGTCAACGGAACGCGTGATTGTCACCGGCTCGAATATCCCGACCGCCGAGGAAGTGGGGCCGAATCCGGTCGACACCTACAATCGCGAGAATATTTCCAAATCCGGCCAGCGGACGACCGAGGAATTTCTGCTCAATCTGCCGGTGGTGAACGCGAATGTTGTTCCCATCTCGAACAATGAGAACGGGTCGAACACCGCCGTCGGCGCCGCCACCATCGCCCTGCATTCCTTCGATGCGCGCGCTACGCTCATCCTGCTCGATGGCCGTCGCGTCGCGCCCTACCCCACGGGAAATAACCCCGGGCTCGTCAACGTCATGTTTGTGGATCTGAACTCGATTCCACAGGCCGCGATCGAAACCATTGAAGTGCTGAAGGACGGTGCTTCAACCACCTACGGTGCTGACGCCGTGGCGGGCGTGGTCAACATCAAACTCCGTCACAATTACCGTAATGGCGCCGAAGCCAGCGTCGAGTACGGCAATAGCGGTGCTCAGGATTCCGATTTGTTCGATACTTCGCTCATTTTCGGCGCGGGGAACGACGACACCAATATCACTGGTGTTTTCAACTATTATCACCGCAATCCGATTGCGAATCGCGACCGCACGTTTTCGGCGGTGCCACCCTTCCTCAGCTCGAATGCCAGCCCTTACAATCTGCAACTCAGCAGCGACGTCGCCGCCGCCGCCGGCGGGCAAAACCTGAACCCCGGCGGAACGGAATTCGGCACTGCGCCCAACTTGACCAACGGCTTGGCGCCGGCGAGCACTTACCTTTACGGTCTCCACCGCGTTCGTTCGGGCCCGAACGGCTTCAACTACAATCAATTTTCCCTTTCCTTTCCGGAAAGCGAACGAGAAGGGATTTACCTCAGTGGCATGCACAAGATCTTCGGCGATCAGATGGTGCTTTACGCCGACGGTTTTTATCAAAACGTCAAAACGCACAACGAGCTGGCACCGCCGGCGACCGGCTCCTTCCAAACCGCGGGCGGGGTTACGCTCGCGATTCCGCCCCATTCGCCCATCGCGCCCGGCGCTGAGCCGCCGAACACTCCGACCCATGTGGAAACGGGTTTACCGGCGAATGCTTACAATCCATTCAACCCTTTTAACCAGATCATTTCGGGCGGCACCCGGGCGCGACTGGCGGAGTTTGGCGATCGTCTTTTCGATAACGAAACCGACAACTTCCTCGGCACTATCGGCGTCAAAGGCGATAAACTTTTCGACGGGACCTGGGGTTACGACTTCGGTTTCCGCTACAACCAGCTAAAGAATGTTCAAACCGGACAGCAGGTCTCGATCACCCGCTTCAATCGCATTCTGAATCAGGCGGACCCGATTTTCGATCCGACCTCGCCGCAGTACATCGGTACGACGGTCGCGTTCAATCCCTTTGGCGATTATCGCAACCCCATCGCCTCCAATCAGGCTAGCGTCGAATTCGCACGCGCTCACCCGAAAGACGAGGACATCTCAAAAGTTTGGACAATCGATGGCAACATTTACACCACCTCACTCTTCGAACTGCCCGCGGGCGGAGTCGGATTTGCCGTTGGTGGTCAGTTTCGTCGCGAAAATCTGGACGAGAATCCGGACGAACTGAACGTGATCGGCGACATCGCCGGCAACTCGCCCGTCCCTCCCGCGCACGGCGGAAGGAAAGCGTTTGCTTTCTACGGCGAAATGAACATTCCGATCTTCAGCGAGAAGAATGCGATCCCTGGTTTCCGTGCCCTCGAATTTACCGCGGCGACGCGCTTCGAAGATTTCGAGAACAACAATACCAACGTCCTCGTGCCGAAATTCGGCGTGCGCTGGCAGCCGCTCGATTCGCAACTGACCTTCCGCTCCACCTGGGGTGAAGGCTATCGCGAGCCCAGCCTCGAGGAATTATACGGCGCGCCGTTATCGACCCTCCAACCTTCGCACGATCCACAAAACGGTCGCGTCTTCGAGCCCGAGACCAATACTCTCGTCATCAGCAACCGAAACCTTCAGCCGGAAGACTCCCGTTCTTTCAGCGCGGGCGTCGTTTACACGCCGAAATACGTTCCCGGGCTGAACGTCTCGATTGATTTCTGGGACACGGAACGCATCGGCGCGATCGCGGCGCCGCTACCCGACCAGATCCTCGCCCGCGAACGCAAAGGTACGCTGCATCCCGGCGAAGTAGTCGAGCGTGATGCCGGCGGCAACATCACCCGCATCATCACCATTGATCAGAATATCGGTAACCAGGAGGCGCGTGGTTTTGATTTCGCGCTGCAATATCAAAAGCAGACGCCGTGGGGAACTTTTACTTCCACGACCCAGGCGACCTACCTGGACGAATTCATTTTCCAAGGATTTCTCTTCGGAGAATTTGGCTTGAAAAGCAACGGTAACCTTGCCGGGCGCACGCTCGATCCGGGCACTTCCAACGAAGGGTTCGCCAAGTGGAAAGCGAATTCGAGCCTGGATTGGAATTGGAATCACTTCAATGTCGTCGGCACCTTGCATTACATTGACGGCTTCCACGAATTCACCCCCAACTTGCACGGCCATTACGTCCGCCAGACCTTCTTCTTCGACCTTCAGGCGACCTATGATTTCAGCTCGCTGGTCCAATACGTTGAACCAAATCCAGTCGCCGGCTATTCGAAAGACGGAAAGGAAGTCGGCCGTTTGAAAGATGGAAGCATCAATGAAACCTCCTCTGCGCAAACGGCGAATTACGGCCATGCCATCTGGCAGCGCCTGGTGCAGGGCACCAGCCTGACCCTTGGCTGCAACAACGTCTTCGATCGGGACCCGCCCAAGGCCTTCGGCGAAGGCGGCAATGCGGTGGGCTATCCCGGATTCACCTACGATGCCACGGGTCGCTTCCTCTACGCGCGTTTGACGAAGAAATTCTAGGAGGGCGCGCTCGCCGGCAACACCGTCCCGGTGACTTCGCCGAAGCCGACGCGGTAACCGTCGCCTTGGGCGAAACCGGTGATGGTGAGCGTATCGCCATCGGCGAGCCACTTGCGCGATTCGCCGCCCGGAAGCGAGATCGGATTGGCGCCGCGCCAGGTCAGTTCGAGCATGCAGCCGCGCGAA
>JBBSEO010000218.1:0-4410 GCA_038239645.1 Chthoniobacterales bacterium
GTCGTGGTCTCCGCGCGCACCAATATCGAAGCGATGACGCGCTGGCACGATCCGATTGGTCTCGCGCTCCTTTTGCTCGGCATCGGCGGGATTTTATTCATCGCCTGGCGTTGGCGCGCACCGGAAATCCGGGACACGCCGGCGTCCAGTTACGCCTTTGTTAATGTGCCGCGCTCCCTCGTGCCCGCGGCTCTTCTTTGGTTACTCATCGTTTTCGCCAGCGCCGAGCTCTGGTATCGCGCCCATGAGAAAAATTTGATCGCCCAAGCACCCTGGACCGCCATCTGGCCCTCAAGCAAAGAAGGTTTTCGCGCGCTGCCGATTCCCGCCGCGACCCACGCGATGCTGCGCTACGACGACGCCTCAAGCGCGGAGTGGCACGATCCACCGGGTGTGCGGTGGTGGGGATTTTTCGCGCGCTGGCATCCTTCGCGCGCGGCGCGCCAGCTCGTCCATAGTCATTCGCCGGACATTTGTTTGCCCGCTACCGGCCGCACTTTTGTCCGCGAAGGCCCTCCCGTCCGCGCTGCTATGCAAGAGGGGCAATTACTTTTTCGCTCCTATGAGTTTACCCAGGCCGATCGGCCGCTCTTCGTTTTTGTCGCGGTCGAGGACGACGAAGTCTTCGGCGACGATCGCGCGGTGACCTGGGATACTTCCGGCCGGCTCCGGGCCGCGTGGCACGGGCGGCGCAACCCCGGGCAACGTTTGCTCGAGCTCGCCGTGCTCGGGCTCAATGATTATGCGACGGCGAAAGCGGCCCTCCAGCGGGCCGTCGCTGCCCTCGTGGCGAATGCTTCCTCTACGGGCTGACGACCGGTATTTGCGGAATCGGAAAAAACTCCAGGTTCGACGCGAACTGGTATTGTCCAAAGACTTCATCGAATTTGTTGCTCGCGTGCAAATCCGGCGCTTCGTTTTGTTGCGCGAGCAATGCCAATGGCATATGGCCGAACGCATGTAACTCGGCCACCTCGAAACTTCCGGGCTTGGTCGGCGTCCAGCGAAAGGCAACATAGCGAGCGCCGCGCGGATCGAAGTTCAAGGTCGCTTTCCCGGTGGTTTCTTCATCATTCATCGTGGCGGTCGGCGTGAGATTGGATAAATCGGCCGGATTCGCGCGGAGTTCGTTTAACAGGAAAACTTCCAGCTTTCCGGCGCGCGGCTGAAACAGAGCGCTGACGCGGTGGAGCCATTGCGCTGCGGATAGTTCGATGATCGTGGTCGGTTGCGGGTCGCTCGCGGCAAAAGCGAACGAAGTCTGCGCGTCGTCGTCGATCAGGCGCGGCGCCAGCTCCGTCCGGCCCGAGCTGACGTAAACGACCTTGGCCTGCGCATACTGGTTAGCGAAGTTATAGTTCACCGTGTCCGCCAGTCTTCCGCTGGGCAGAGAATTGGAGATTTGCCGGAGAAGGGGGTCGTTGTGGGCGAATCCGATGATCTGCTCGTTCCCATAAAGCCCGAACGCCGCGATCTGTCCGCCTTTCTCCACGTGGAATGTCAGCTTCACATATTTCGCTTCCACGCCCAGGAGCGAAAGGTTGAAGAGGCGCTTGTGCGAAAACGGAATATTCCCTTCCACCGCCGTCCATTTCTCGCTCGCGACCGGGAGGTTGGTATTCGCGACCGCGATGCGCAGTTCGCCTTCCACCGACGCGTTCTCATTCACAAAGGTAAATCGATCGAGCTTGGCCGTTTGGGGCAGCGCGACGATGAACGTGCTATCCCCTTCCTTCAAAGCGCAGTTGATAGTGTCGTCGTCCATGATGAGGACAGCCGGTCCCGCGCCGACGTTCGAGCGCGAGGACAATCTTCGCGTCGAGCTGCTGCCATCCGGTAAAATCCACTCCAGCTGCGCGCCGCAATTCATGCGCGCGATATTTTTTGCCTCGTTCGCGACGTTTGCGGAAGGTGCGTCCTCGCCTGCCCGCGCCGATCCCGCGAGCAACAGAACCGCCATCGCCGCGCCGGAGACAGGCCGAAGGAGAGAAGTCATGCTTTCCGCTAGAGCTTAGATCACGCCAATTCCCCTTCACGCGTCCCACGTAATTCGCTTGATTGGCCCGGAACGTTTCGCTAAAACCACTCGTTCCAGCGGCAGGCTAGATCCAGTTAATCTTAACGGCGGAGCGCCCAAAGCGTCCGGCGGGGATTTCGTTTCGAGCGTAAATAACTCTCTCGCTCGGACTTGGTATCAACCTTGCTCAAGGAACAACTCCCTGTTTATGAGTCGAATTTCCGCGCGGAGAATGAGCGTGCTTCTCTTCCGTGCCGCTTTCATTGTTTCTGGCCTCGTCCTTTTGGGCGCGAACCGCGCTGCGGCTCAAGACGCGGTCCGGCCGTCGCTCGCCGGCGAAGTCGCGGCCGAGGCCCGCCGCCAGGACATCGAAAATATCCCTTATAATCTGATGACCGGCCCGATCAAATACCGGGTCAGCGGAACGATCGGAGTCGAATACAACGACAACATTAATCTTTCGGAAAACAACGCCGAGAGCGACGTCATCCTTCATCCGCAGATCGACATTAATGCTCTTTGGCCCGTGACGCAGCTGAACACCCTCCGGCTCGATATCGGCCTCGGCTACGCCTTCTACCTCAATCACTCCGATCAGAACACCAACGGAGTCTTGCTCTCGCCCCACTCTCAGCTCGCTTTCGATCTCTTCATCGGCGATTTCCGGATCAACTTCCACGATCGTTTTTCGTTACAGCAGGATCCGATCGACGAAATCCAGGTCAGCAACGCCGTGGATTACGGCCGCTTTGAAAACTACACCGGCGTTTCGGTGGTGTGGGATTTAAACCACGCCGTCGCCACCTTCTCCTACGATCACTACTACTACCTCTCCACCAACTCCGACTTCGATTATCTCGATCGGAACGCGGAGCAGCTCACCGCCTCACTCGCCTTTACTCTCACCAACACGACCAGCGTCGGGGTGGAGTCGAGTTTTGTTTACACATACTACAATCAGAACGTTTTGAACGATTCGCAAACGGTCACTACCGGTGTGTTCGCCGAGACTCAGCTAACGAATTACATCAAAGTGCGCGTGGCCGGCGGCTACCAAACGCTAAACTTCGACCGCACTGGCTCCGTCTTCGATTCGCGCGATTTGAGCGATTACTACGCCAATATTCTCATCTCGCACCGCCTTAATGCCTCGATCACGCAAACCCTCAGCGCCGGCCACGAGAGCCAGTTGGGTGTGAACTCCAACTACATCATGCTGAACTACGTCCGGCACACGGTGAACTGGAATATCATTCGCAATACGCTGCTCCAAACCGAGTTCTTCTTCGAGGACGCAGACGACTCCGGCGGTTTCATCAATGAGCATCTGCAACGTTTCGGTGGCGCTCTTACTGCTGCATACCAGCTCACTCCCCACACCACCCTTGGCCTCCGCTATCAATATACGCAGAAGGATTCCGACGTCCGCGACCGCAGCTACGTCCAGAACCGCGTCTCTGTTGGCCTCACCTACAGCTTCTAGATGCGACGTTACTTTCTAATCTTCTGGCTGCTCTCCAGCGGCGTGGGTCTCGCCCAGGAGCAAAGTCCGGGCGCTCCGCCTCTCGCGCGGCCGGCCGCGCCCGATCTCCCCACCACCGACACCGTCATGCGGACCAATTCGATGAGTGTGCTCGACGACAAGAAGAAGCTTGGTTCTAACGACTACGTCAGCTTCCGGGTGGTTGAGGATCGAGACAGCGAATCGCAGCATCTGCGAGTCAACGACAATGGCGAACTGGAAGTGCCATACATTGGTCTCGTCCCGGCGCGCGGTCGGACCTGCCGCGATCTTGCCTACACGATCAAGAGCGCACTCGAGAAAGAATATTACTACCACGCCACAGTCATTCTTGCGATCGACCGCGTGAGCGAGAAAGCGCGTGGCCGAATCTATGTCTACGGCTCGGTCAAAGGCCAGGGCCCACAGGAAATTCCCGCGGACGAAACCTACACCGTGAGCAAGGCCATTATCCGCGCCGGCGGTTTTGGTGATTTCGCAAACAAGCGCAAAGTCAAAGTAACACGCAAGAATGGCCAGGACTTTACGGTCGATCTTAAGCGCGTGATTGAGGAAGGAAAATCCGACGAAGATGTCGCCCTGCAGCCAGACGATCAGGTCTATGTCCCGCAGCGCCTGATTAACATGTAATGAATCCGCCGCGCGCTTCCGCCGCCACCTTATCGAACGCGTTCATTACGCGGATGCACCGTTACCGCTCGCTCTTGCGTCGACGTTGGTGGATTCCGCTGCTAACGATCAGCCTCGGACTCTTTGTCGCTTCCTGGCTGATCTTTCAGACGCCACCTTCTTTTCTCTCGGCCAGCCGGATGATGCTGGCGCCCAAGCTCAACCTCGGTCAAGGGGCAAGCTATAGCGAAGACACGATCAA
>JBBSEO010000219.1:0-4399 GCA_038239645.1 Chthoniobacterales bacterium
AAGCGAAGCTCGGCGGGGGTGATTCCGGCGGGAACTTCGAGCAGATGCGGGCTGGCAGCGACGGCGGCGTCGTTGTCGCCGCCACGCCGTCGCCGATCGGAATGAGGATCTCGACGGCGACGAGCCCATTCTGGGGCGGCGGCCAGACGCGCTCGCGGAAGATTACTGCGGCCCGTTTTCCTCGATGTCCTGAAGGCGCGGCCCGAAACGCGCCCCGATTTTGTCGGCGGAAGTGATGAGGAGAACGTAGAAGGCGGCCACGGCGAGGAAGACGCCGCCGGCGACCGCCCAATGATGCCCCCGCATCCGTTCCCACCGAGGAAGAAAGGCGATGCAGCCGAAAACGCCGAGCACCACGATGACGGCGTCGAAGCTGCCGCGCTGCCAGTAGCTGCCGCCGAGATGAAACCACATTCCGAATTCGTCGAAAGTCAGCGCCATCCCGAAGCCATAGAGCCAGGCGCAACTCTCGCGCAATTTCTCCGAAGGCTCGACGACGAAGACGAGCAGCCCGCCGACGAGCGAAAGAATGAAGATGCCGTAATTGAGATGGTGCACGTGGGTGCCATGAGCGTGGAGGAAGAGATCCGGCATTCGCCGCGTCATGATCAGAATAACGAGCATGCGCGCGGCGATGAAGGTCAGGAGGAAGGAAAGAAACACGTGCCGGGCAAGGCGGCGGCTGGGAATGGCGGGTGCGCGCGTGGACATTGAATCGCTGATTTTATCGCACGCTGAACTGGAACGGAAGCCGCCGTCTCTTCCTATTTTTTCCCGCTGTCGTAATCTGGAAACGATGGACGCTAATGACGACAATCCCGGCGTGATCGCCTTCCCGCCGCTGCTTTGGCTGGTGAACGCCGGAATCGGTGGAGTGCTGCGCCTGTTCTATCACTGGCGGATCGCGACGGCGCATCTCGCACTCGGAATCGGGGTGGTGCTGGTGATAGTCGGGATCGCGCTGGTCGCTTGGGCGCGCCGGGTGATGCACGCGGCCGGGACGAATGTCGATCCGAGCGAGCCAGCGCTAACGATCGTTCGGAGCGGGCCCTACCGATTCACGCGGAATCCGATGTATCTCGCGCTCTGCCTGCTCCAGGTCGCGCTCGGATTCCTCATGAACGATTGGCTGAGCGTTTTCTTCTTTGTGCCGCTCGCGCTCGTGCTGCATTACGGCGTGATTTTGCGGGAGGAAAAATATCTCGCTGCGAAATTTGGCGAGACTTACCTGGAACTAAAACGCCGGGTCCGGCGCTGGTGCTAACGACTGCCGTCGCGACTGGCGTGTTCCTGTTGCATCGAGTCGTTGAACTGCCGGAAGAACTCCTCGTATTTCTGTTCGCCGTCGCTCGCGGCCTGCCGCAGCGGCTCGACTTTTTTCACCCGAACTTCCTTCGCCGTAGGCTGCTTCTGGAAGATCTCCATCACCTCCGCGATGAATTCGCGGAGGGGCATGGCCCGCGGATCGCCCGCCTGTTGCTCGCCCATGAGAGTGGTGGCGACGTAGGGCGGAATGAGTTCGACCACTTCCACTTTGGTGTCGCGCAGTTGGTAGCGGAGGGATTCGGTGTAGGAATGAAGTGCGGCTTTCGTCGCGCAATAGGTCGGCGTCATGGCCAGAGGCACAAAGGCCAACCCCGAGGAAACGTTAACAATCGTGGCGCTCTCCTGTTTTTGGAGCAACGGCAATAGCAGCGCGGTGAGACGAAGAGGCCCGAGCAGATTCGTGGTCACGGCGGCTTCGGCCGCGGAAACGTCATTGCCCATGTCGCGAAGATTTTCCGGCTCCATCACGCCGGCGTTGTTGATCAGAACGTTGAGCGTTGGATAAAACTGTCGGACTTGCTCGACAAAGGTACGAACATTTTTCGAAGTGGTCAGGTCGAGCCGAAGCGAGTTCATTCCAGGATTCGCCGCGGTGGTCTGATCGAGGGCCTTTTTCCGGCGGCCGGCAATAATGACTTCGTTGCCGAGGCGATGGAACGCTTCCGCCAAGCCGCGCCCGATCCCGGAGGCGCCGCCCGTGATGAGAATGGTGTTACCGGTCGTTTTCATCCGTGAAGCGGGAAGCTACGCTGCGTTCTGAGAGTTGCCAGTCACGCGAGCGCGGTTTTGTAAAATCGCGCTCGCGGCAGGAAAAGAGTGGGAGAATTGTCCCAGCCGAGAGGTGCGTGCGATCTTTAAGCGACCGGCGAGGGGGGGAGCGCCGTTTTCAAAGAGAAGAGCGGTCGCACCGCCCGCTCAAAACCATCATTCGTCTTATGTTGCGCTGGATCGTTCGCCTTGTCGTCATCAATTTCGCCGCCAAACTGGTGAACAGATATTTTCAATCGCGAAACGCGCGTGGGCGGGCTCGAACCTAAAATTGCTTCCGCGTTAGCCGGAGCCGTTGCCACCTTCCGGGCCCGTCGTCGTTGGAAGACGATAAGATTTGTCGTGATAACCAGGGCAAGTGCGTCAAGATGGCGGGATACCTGTAACTGCCATGCGCAAACCTGTTGATATTTTCGCGATGTTGATCGGCGCTTTTTTGCTGATCGAAGGAATTTGTGGCCTCAAGAGTGAAGTCGTTTTCGGGGTGCTCACGACCAACCACACTCATGCGATCATTCATATCTTGCTGGGCCTGACCGGCCTCGTCACGGGAATGATGAGACGGGCGCGCGGCTTCTGTATTTTCCTCGGCATTTTGCTCGTGGCGGTGGGCGTGCTCTGGTTCGTGCCCGGAGTGCGCGAAACGATTGTCTCGATCCTGAATGTCAACCAGGCGGTGGCGATCCTGAACATCGTGGTTGGCGCGATCGCGTTGCTGGTCAGCCTGGGAATGAGCGACGGGTCAGCTCGCTAGACGGCGGTATTTCGGCGGGCAGGATCGCTTTTGAAACTTCCCGCTTTCGTTCTTCTTCTGATTCTGGCAGCGATCTTTGCGTCGCGGGTGGAGGCCGCCACTGGGGCGGCGCGCCCGCAGAAATTATTTTTCGAAAGCGCTGGTCATCGCATTCGCGCCGATTTTTATCCGCCGACCTCTGTGGCGCGGGGTCGTACCGTCATCGTGTTGTACGGAGCGGGCGGAATACTTTTCGATGGACCGCGAGTTCGGCGCGTGGCGCGAGCGCTGAACGCGGCGGGCGATGGGGTTTACCTGCTGCATTACTTCGATCGAACCGGGACGATCGCCACGCGCGACGCGGAAATGCAGGCGCGATTTGACGATTGGCTGGCGACGGTGCGCGATGGGATTTCCTGGGTGCATGGGCGCGAAGGAAAGCGGCCAGTCGGAGTTTACGGGTATTCGCTGGGCGGTTTCCTTGCGGTCGCGGCGGCATCAGATAATCGGTTGATCGGGTCCGTGGCGGAGCAGGCAGGGGGAATTTGGAATCTACAGGAAAAACGGATTGGTAAAATGCCACCGGTTTTCGTGGTGCACGGGCGGGAGGACGAGCGAGTGCCGTTTGAAAAATATGCGCGATCGCTCCTTCGAGTTTTGCACGCGCGGGGCGGGGAAGTGCAGACCGATTTTGTACCGGGCGAGGCACATATCTTCACGGAAAGCGCGATGAAGTTGGTGCGTCCAAAAATCGTTAGCTTTTTTGCCCGAACGCTCGCGCCAAGATAAACCGCTAGAGCGATGCGATGATGCGGGCGACCAGCGCTTCCGGAGCGAAGCCAAGGAGAAGGAGAAGCAACGTCAGGAGGCCGACCGTTACTTTGCCGAGGAGATCAAGATGGATCGCGGGACTTGCGGCCGGAGTTTCGTCGACAAAGATGACCTTCAGGATCACCAGGTAGTAATAGATCGAGATGAGGCTGCCGAAGAGCGCGAGGGCGACCAGCCAGGTGAGTCCGGTCGAATGCATTGCCGTGCTGAAGAGGTAGAACTTGCCGAAAAAGCCCGCAAGTGGAGGCAGGCCCGCGAGCGAGAGAACGAAAATGGCCATGCAACCCGCGAGCAGGGGGGAGCGCGTGTGCAGGCCGGCGAAACTGGCGAGGTCGTCGTTCCCGGTCGTTTCGCGCACGAAACCGACCACGCCGAACGCGCCTAAAAGCGTGATGGCGTAGGTCGTGATGTAGAACAGAGTCGCGGCGAAGCCGGTGCGGCCGCTGATGAGGCCGAGCAGGGTATAGCCCGCGTGCGCGACGGCCGAGTAGGCGAGCAACCGGCGGACGTTCGTCTGCGCCAGCGCGGCGAGGTTGCCGATGACGATGGACAACGCGGCGAGTACAGCCAGAATCGGCGACCATCCGCCAGCCAGTCCGCGCCAGGCGGCACTGCCTGCGAGGGGCGCGAACGCGATCAGGACAATTTTCCCAAGGACAACGAAGGACGCGACCTTCGAGCCGGAAGCGATGAAGGCCGCGGACGACACAGGGGCACCTTGGTAGGTATCGGGCGCCCAGA
>JBBSEO010000220.1:0-4387 GCA_038239645.1 Chthoniobacterales bacterium
TTCCGTGAGTTCCGGACCTGGAAACATTATCGCGGCGGGATGGCGGACGATATCTGGGTCTACGACTTCAAGACCGGCACCTGCGAGAACCTGACGGATAATCCGGCGCAGGACATCTGCCCGATGTGGGGAGCGGACAACAAAATCTATTTGGCGTCCGATCGCGACGGCCGGATGAACCTTTTCTCGATCGACCTAACGAGTAAGGAGACAAAACAGTTGACCAACTTTAAGGATTTCGACGTGAAATTCCCGTCAATCGGGAAAGATGCGATCGTCTTCGAAGAGGCGGGATACATCTGGCGCTACGATCTCGCGGGTGGGCCGGCGAAGCCGCTGCCGATCGAGATCAAGGAGGATTTTGCCTCCGGGCGGGGCGCGCTGGTGGATGCGTCGAAGCAGATGCAGGGGGTTGATCTTGCGCCGGATGGCGAACGGGTGCTGGCGGTGGCGCGCGGCGAGATCTTTTCGGTGCCGACGAAGGATGGCACGCCGCGGAACATGACTCACACCTCGCAGGCGCACGAGCGCGACGCGATCTGGTCGCCGGATGGCAAGTTCATCGCCTACAATTCGGACGCGACGGGCGAGAACGAACTTTACGTGCGGGCACAGGACGGGAAGAGCCCGCCGGTGCAGGTGACGAACGGCGCCGATACTTATTATTACCAGATCGCCTGGTCGCCCGACAGCAAGAAGCTGCTCTGGAGCGATCGGTTACAGCGGTTGCGTTTCGTGGAGGTGGCGAGCAAGGCGGTGACCGAGGTCGATAAGAATCCGCAGGGCGAATACGAATCCTACGATTGGTCGCCGGACAGCAATTGGATCGCTTTTTCGCGACCGGAGGAGAACGGGATGCCGCGCGTTTATCTTTACGGTCTGGCGGAAAAGAAGGCCGTGCCGGTGACCGACGAATGGTTTGGTTCGGGTTCGGTTTCGTTCAGCGACGACGGGAAATATCTGATGATGACGTCGGCGCGCGATTTCAAGCCAACGTTCGGAGCGGAGGAGTTTGCCAACGTGTATCGCGACATGGAGCGCATTTATTTCGTGACCCTGGCAAAGGAGACAGAGAATCCGCTGGCGCCACGGAGCGACGAGGTCGGAAAGCCGAAAAAGAAAGACGACAAGGGGGAGGCGAAGGACGACGACAAAAAAGCGGACGGGGACAAGAAGGATAAAAAGCCCGACGACAAGGCGAAGAAGCCGGTCGTGGTCAAGGTCGATCTGGATGGAATCCACGAGCGGCTCGTCGCGGTCGAAACGACGCCGGGTAATTACCGCAATCTCCGGATGGTGGGAGATCGGTTATTTTATCTGCGCCGGACCGCGGCGGATGAGGTCGGTGACGATGACGAAGATGGCGGCCGCGGCGAGGGCCGGAAGGAGCACCTTTGCGTTTACAGCCTGGAAGATCGCAAGGAAACCGTGCTCGGCGACGTCGCCTATTACCAGATCTCGACTAACGGGAAAAAGATGCTGGTCCAAATCAAAAAGGATTACGCGATCATTGATCTTCCGAAAGACAAGCTGGAGACGAAGGATCACGAGGTAAAGTTCAATGGGCTCGATATGCCGCTCGATCGCCACGCGGAGTGGACGCAGATCTACAACGAATGCTGGCGGCAAATGCGGGATTTCTTTTTCTCGCCCACGATGAACGGGTTCGATTGGAAAGCGTTGCACGACAAGTATGCGCCGCTGGTCGCCTACGTGAATCACCGCAACGATCTCACCTACCTCATCGGTGAACTGATCGGCGAATTAAACAATGGACACGCTTATGTCGCGGGCGGCGAACGGCCCGACACGCCGCGAATCAAGCTCGGATTGCTCGGCGCAGAATTCTCGCGCGATCCCGCGACGAAGATTTATAGAATCGATCGCATTCTCCCGGGCGAAAATTGGCACAAGGAAACGCGGTCACCGCTGACGGCGATCGGCGTGAATGTAAAACCGGGCGACTACCTGATTGCGATCAATGGTACCCCGGTCGCGGGCCTGACGAATCTGTATGAGGCGTTGATCGGCACGGCCGACAAGCAGGTCATCCTCACGATCAACTCGAAACCGTCCGCCGATGGCGCTCGCGATGTGACCGTGGTGCCGACCGCGAACGAAGCGCCGCTCTACTACCTCGCGTGGGTGCAAAAGAACATTGATGAGGTTTCGAAGAAGACGAACGGCGAAGTCGGTTACCTGCATATCCCGGACATGGGGCGACCGGGACTCGACGAATTCACCAAGCTCTACTTCCCGCAGATTCGAAAGAAGGGATTGATCGTGGACGTGCGCGGAAATGGCGGCGGCTTTGTCTCGCCGCTCGTGATTGAGCGACTGCGCCGCGCGATCGTGATGGTGGAAGTCGCGCGCAACGGCGTTCCGCGCCCCGATCCGAACGATGTTTTC
This sequence comes from Chthoniobacterales bacterium, assembly GCA_038239645.1. Classification (GTDB taxonomy): domain Bacteria; phylum Verrucomicrobiota; class Verrucomicrobiia; order Chthoniobacterales; family UBA10450; genus AV69. Next base: position 2,410 of record JBBSEO010000220.1, read on the forward strand.
CTCGGACCGATGGTGACTTTGTTGAACGAATTCTCCGCCTCGGACGGCGATATCTTCCCCTACCGTTTCAAGACGCTGGGGCTCGGAAAGTTGATCGGGAAACGCTCCTGGGGCGGCGTCGTCGGCATTCGTAATCCGCTGCCGCTGGCGGATGGCGGCCAGTTCTTCAAGCCGGAGTTCGCGCCCTACGGCAAAGACGGCAAGGAATGGATTATCGAGAGCCACGGCGTCGATCCGGACATCGTGGTGGACAACGATCCCGCGAAAGAATTCCGCGGGGAAGATCAGCAGCTCGATCGCGGAATCCAGGAAGTGACGACGGAAATGAAGTCGAAACGTTACGACCTGCCGCCGCTGCCTCCTTACCCGAACCGCAATCCGGCGACGGCGAAATAACCGTCGTCGCGCAGATCGCTCGAAACTTTGTCTAACCAGAAATCGTTAGCCCGGCTAACGATTTCTGGTCGAGACCGGCGCTTCGGCTTCGGCCTTGCCCGGGCCGCCGAGCAGCATCGAGAAAACAACAAAAGTGCGAGCACGCTCGGAGTCGGCAGTCACACCGAAGAGCTCGGAGACATCGAGGCGGCACCAGCGCGCCGGCTTCCAGGCGATGGTCGGGCCGATGATGAAACGGTGCTCGGGATCATCACGGATACCTTTGTCGCTGAAATTCAAATACTGCATTTCCACGCCGACTTTCAGGATCTCGCGCGGCGCCAGGGGCGTGACGATGCTCTGGGCAAAACCCCATTCGCGTCCGCGGTCGCCGCCCGTTTCCCGTTCGAAAAATCCGTTCGCCGCCCACTCGACGCGATCGCCGAAATCCTGGGATAGAAGCAGTCTCCCTTCGACGGCGTCAGGTTGCTCAGGGAAAGTGGTCGAAGCCGACTCGCGCCGGGCGCGGTGGCCGGATCCGCCACTCAGGCTCCGCAGGGCATCAGGTGGCGGAGCAACTACGTCTCCCTCGGCGGGTTGATTGAGCGCCTCATCGTGGAGAATGCGACCGATGGCGAATTTGTACTCGACGAAAATCGTTGGGTTGAGCGGAATCTTATTCCAGTCAGCCAGGGCATAGCGCACCTCGAGGCTGGTCGTTTTTGGCTGCGTGATTCCACCGTAATGCTGGAGAGAAGTTTCGACTGCGAGACCGAAACGATAAGGTAAACCGACTTCGATTTCCTGGGTAAAAAGATTATCGGGGCGGCCGTGCCGGAAAGCGTCGTTCTCGTAAATCGTCGCGGAGAGGATCGACCCTGGCGGGAGGACGTAGGCGGTGGTGAGCGGCGCAAAACGTGTGCGCGAGAAAGAAGGAGGCGCTCCATAAGCGCTCGGGAGTTCATCTCCCGTGACCACGACCGACTCGTTCGTCGTGGAGGTTTGCTGGGCAAAACCCGGGGTCGCTAGGGCGGCCGCCAGGAAAAACAGGCGTGAAAGAACGCAAAGGGAGGGCATATGCATCGCGCGATTTAGCGGAGAACCCGCGGGAGGGACAAGAAAAAAGATTACAAATTTGTCACAATCATTTGGCGGCCGCGTTTTCCGCGTTTCTTGCCAAGACCAGCGTCACTGAAGTGCCGCGCCCCATCTCGCTCGTAACCGTGGCCGCGCCACCGTGTAATTCCGCGATCGATTTCACCAGGGCGAGGCCGAGCCCGCTGCCCTGCACGCTGCGCGAAGGATCCGCGCGGTAGAAGCGATCGAAAACCCGCGCCAGATCACCAGGAGGAATGCCCGAACCGTTGTCTGAGATCGTAACCGTGGGTGCGCGATCGCCTACGGTGTTGAGCTGGAGGGTGATCGCGCCGCCAGCCGGAGTGTGCTGGAGCGCGTTCTCGAGGAGATTGCTAACGGCGCGCTCGAACAAAACGACGTCGGCGAGAACCTGACCTTCGCCGTCGATCGTGAGAGTCACGCCGCGCTCGTCCGCGACCGGCTGAAAATAACTCGCGATTTTTTCCAAAGCGGCGCGCGCGTCGAA
>JBBSEO010000221.1:0-4352 GCA_038239645.1 Chthoniobacterales bacterium
AAACGGCGATTTCGCTGGAGCAACAAAACCGGATGCAGTTAAGCGGCGATTCGCTCGATCAACAGATCGCGGAAACGTATGCGCGCCATCAGGCAGAGCCGCAAAATATCGATCACGCGCGGCGGCTGGGCGAGTTGAGTGAGCAGAAGCAGGATTGGGACGCGGCGGCGGCGTGGTTGCAATACGCGGGCACGCTTGGGAACGATCCTGAGCTGGCGCGGCGCGTTTCTGATCTCGGCCTTCGGCGCAGCGAACAGGAGATGGCCGAGCTGGAAGATTACGTGGCGAATCACGCCCCGGAGGCGCCGGAGTTCGCGGAAAGAAAAGCGCGCCTGGGTATGGTGCGGACGCAGCGGGCGGAGTTGCTCGCGGAGGAAGCGCGGCGCCGGGTGGAGCGCAATCCCACCGATCTGCAGTTTCGTTTTGAGCTGGGCCAATCTTTAATGCACGCGGGCCGGTATCGTCTGGCCCTTCCGGAATTGCAGCGCGCCCGGCAGCATCCGCACGCCCGCCTGAAGGCGATGAACGCGCTCGGGCAGTGTTATCGCGCGCTCGGAATGTATGATCTGGCGGCGCGGCAACTGGAAGAGGCGGCGAGTGAAATTGCCACGATGGACGCGACGAAGAAGGAGATCGTTTATGAACTGGGGCTGGTTTACGAAGAGATGGACGATCGACTGCGCGCGCTGGCCTGCATGAAACAGGTCTACGAAGCCGATTACGGGTATCGCGACGTCGCCGCCCGGGTGGAAAGTTCCTACGGGACGAGTTAGGCGCTCAATTACATCCACGCTCGTCCGGGGGCGCGAATCGTAGAGGCCGGGACGCCCGGCTACCTATGAAAAATCAAATCTTTAGAAGTATTGCAATTGCGGGAGCAATTTCACTGTGTGCAGGTGCCGTGATCGCGGCGGAAACCAGCCCGTCGGCCGGCAAGAGCGCGCTCAACGTTTCGGACAAGATGTTCGTCAAAAAAGCGCTTAAGGGTGGCATGATGGAAGTGACGATGGGAAAGATGGCCGAACAAAATGCGACCGATCCCGAAGTGAAGAAATTTGGCGCTCGCATGGTGGCGGATCACGGCAAGGCCGGCGACGAGCTGAAGGCGCTCGCAGAAAAGAAAGGTGTGAAAATGCCCAAGGAAAAGGACGCGGGCAAATGGAAGAGCGACAAAGATTATGTGAACGACATGGTCAAGGATCACGAAAAGGATCTGGCCGAGTTTGAGAAGGAAGCGAAGGACACGACCGATTCCGATTTGAAGGAGTTCGCCGCGAAGACTTCAAAAGTGATCAGCGGACATCTGGCGATGATCAAAGAGATCCAGGGGAAGATGAAGTAACAGTTGAACTTCATTGCGAAAGGCGCGTCTGGTTAGGACGCGCCTTTTGTTTGGACGAGACTTGGCGGACAACGCTTTCGCCTTAAAGTCCGCGTGCATGTCCGTGAGCCTGTCCCCGCTGCCGGGATTCAAGACCAGATTTCTAACCGGGGGACCGAGTCGCGTCTTCCTACCAATCCTGACCGAAATCGTTCGGGTCGTCCAATCGCGCCAGATCGTCTGCGCCGGTCTGAGCGACGGTCAGGTTTTTAACGCGCTCTGTCTCGCGGCCCGGGAAATTGAGGGCGCGACGTGTCTCGGGATTCGGCGCTCGTATGCGAACGAGGAGGCCGAAAAAGACCCGGCGTGGCGCGCGGCGCTGGACAATGTGCAGCGCGATTTTGCAGGCGTGGGTCGTTTGTTGAAAAACAATGCGAAAGCGCTGGAAGCAGGTGAACCGGAGGTCGATTTCCTGTTCCTCGACGATTTGGAGACAGGCAGCCAACTCCGCGCGGAATTATCCAGCTGGCAGAACAAACTAACCGTTAACGTCGTCCTCGCGATGCACGGGCTGAAGCGGGAGCGCGACGATCTCGTGGCCGCGGAATGGAAAAAGCTTCCGGGTTGGAAGCTGGAATTCGCAGAGGGGCTGGGGCTGGGCTTTTCTTTCCTCGGAGATAGCGCGGCAAAGATCCGCGAACATTTCGCGCGGGACCTTCCTGCGCTCGCAGAACTAAATCGCCAGGCCGCCGCGGAGATGGCGTTGCGTTTGCGGGCAGAACAGGCGGAAGGGGCAGCGCTCGCCTTCACCACGCGCGAATTCTGGCTCGATGCGGTGTTCGAAGACCGGGAAAAAGCGCAGGTGATCATGGACCATCAACTGCGCGAGATCGGTCGCCGCGATTCTGTCGTGCGCGGACAGGCAGAGGTAGCTCGTGACCTTTCGCGGCGGCTGGTCAGTTTGGTCGCCGACCGCCAGCGCGCTCAGGAAATCATGGATCACCAGGCGAACGAGATTCGAAGGCTCGATGCCGCGGTGGAAAACTTGCAAAGCGAACTGCGCAAGTGGCAGGCCCAGATCGCGCAGCTAAAGAATCTGGTCGCGGTCGCGCGTTCTGCTTGCCAGCGCCGGGGACGCTGTTTTGATTTATACAAGCAGCCGAAAGTCCACTACACCTTCCCGCAAAAAGTGACGCGAGAGCTGGCACGGACGCCGCGGAACCTGCGCCGGCTGATGGGTCAAAAGGCTCCGCGCATTGCTCCGGCCAAGCCTGATTCGGCTCCGAATCAGGTCGCGCGGAGAATCGAAGTTGAACCGCGCTATGCCGCGTGGATTGCACAAAACGAACCTGGCCGCGATGGGCTCCAGACCCAGCGCACGACGGCGAAAAATTGGAGTGTGACCATTTCGCTCCTCATTCCCGTATACGAAACGCCGCCATCGTTTCTCGACGAACTTTTCCAGTCGATCTGCGCGCAAACCAACGAGAAGTGGGAGGCATGCGTTGTTGATGGAGGGTCCACGAATCGCGCTGTGCTCGAGACCCTGGCGCGCTGGTCCGAGCGCGACCAACGGATTCGAATCGAACGGCTGCCGGAAAATCTGGGCATCGCGGAAAACACGAACCGCGCCCTGCGCATGGCGACAGGCGATTACGTCGCCTTGATCGATCACGATGATCTCCTCCCGCCGTTTGCACTTTATCAGTTCGGCGCGGCGATGACGGCGGAGGAAGCCGATATTTTCTACAGCGATGAGGATCGTCTAACGATTGACGGCGCGCGCGCCCGGCCTTTTTTCAAACCCGCGTGGAGCCCGGAGCTTCTCTTGTCGTCCATGTATATCGGGCATCTCACGGCCTATCGCCGGGATTTTATCATGCGCCTCGGTGGATTCCGCCCCGAGTTCGATTTCTCGCAGGATTACGATCTCGCCTTGCGCGCAACCGAGCAGACGCAGCGCATCGTGCATATTCCGCACGTTTGTTATCACTGGCGGGAACATCCCGCGTCCGGCGGGAGCGGCGGCAAACCCACCGCCCGGCGCAGCAATCTCGCTGCCTTGTCTGATGCGGTGAAACGTCGCGCTTGGGATGCTGAAGTGCTCGAATACCCAACCGCGAATCGTGTCCGTCATCGGCTTCCGGGTGCGCCGCGCGTTTCCGTGATCATCCCGACGGACTCGCCGCTTCGGGCGGAAAAATGTGCTAACGAGTTGCCGTCGAATACAGCCTATGCCGCCACGGAATTTCTCATCGTCACGAATTCCGGGTTGATCGAGCAGCTCCAACAGCATCCCTGCGACCCTCGCGTTCGATTCGTTCCCTTCGACGCGCTCTTTAACTTCTCGGCCAAGTGCAATGTGGGTGCGCGCGCGAGCGAGAGCGAATACCTGATCTTTGTTAACGACGATATCGAAACTGCGCAGACGGATTGGATCGAGAACGTCATCGAGCCCCTGCAGAATCAGGAAGTCGGCGCGGTTTCCCCGAAGTTGCTCTACGCCAGCGGGAAGATTCAGCACGCGGGTTTAGTCACGGGCGTCCGTGGCCTGGTCGGGACCGCGCTGCATCAATGGCCCGGGGAGTCGACGGAGTATCACAACTTCGCGCAGTCGATGCGTCCGGTCTCCGCGCTATCCGCCGCGTGTCTCGCCGTGAGGCGTTCCGACTTCTTTCGCGTCGGCGAGTACGACGAGAAAAGGACTCCAATCGCGCATTCGGACTTCGATCTCTGCTTTAAAATTCGTGAAACCGGCCTGCGTTGTGTTTATACCCCTTTCGCCACGCTGACCCATCGAGGGCACGTTTCGATCGGCGCCGTGGAATCGCCCCAACGCGAGGTTGATAAGAGTTCGATTTTCCTGCTCCAACGCTGGGCGCACTACACCTCTCACGATCCGTATTTTCCTGAGCACATGCGGGAATGGCTCTACGCGGATTCTCCCACACCGTTGCGCATGTCGAGCCCGCCGAATTCTCCGCGTCACGACTACGATTCGGATCTGCTCATTGTCTCGCACGAGTTGAGT
>JBBSEO010000222.1:0-4334 GCA_038239645.1 Chthoniobacterales bacterium
GCAAGTCTGGCTCATCGTCGATGTTCACTTTCGCCACCCGAAAACGGTCGCCCTGTTCCTTGGCAATCTCGTCCAGCACCGGCGCGATCATTTTGCACGGACCGCACCATGGCGCCCAGAAATCGACCAGAACGGGCCTCGGTGATTGCAGGACAGCGCGTTCGAAGCTCGCCGCATTGATGTGGATCGGTTCGTTCATCGTAAGGTGAATTTGGAACTAATCTGAGGGACGACAAGTCGGCGGGCCCGGGCGTTGCGCGATGGCCCAGCCGATGCAATAGCACGCGAGATGAGTGACGAGACTGAGACGCCGACGCGCGGGGACATCCCCGAAGCCGACAAATGGAACCTGACCCATCTCTTCGCCGACATTGGAAAATGGGAGGAGGACGTCCGTTGGGTTACGCAAACATTTCCGCGCCTCGCCGAATGGAAGGGTCGCCTCGGCGCATCCGCTGAGACACTTTTGCAATTACTCGAATTCGAGAGGGAGCTCGATCTCAAAATCGAGCGCCTTTATCATTTTGCTTCACTCCAGCTCGCGGAGGATAGCGCGAATAACGATTACCTCGCGCGGGTTGGGCAATTGCAAAACCTGCTGACAAAAATCGGCGAAGCCTCGGCCTTTATCGTGCCGGAGATTCAGGCGATCGACGATTCGGCCTGGGAAGAATTGACCGACGACCCCCAGCTCGCGAGCTGGCGCATCAGCCTGCGCAAAATTCGCCGCCTGCGCGCGCACGTTCTTTCCGAAAAGGAGGAACGCCTGCTCGCCCTCGGCGCCGTCGCTTTGAGCGGTTACGACGACACTTTCTCGCAGCTCACGAACGTCGATATGAAATTCGGCACCTTGCGTGACGAGAAGGAACGCGAGCGGCCATTAACCCAGAGCACTTACGGCTCCTTCCTTCTCCAGCGTGAACGCGAAGTGCGCGCGAGCGCCTTTACGCAGTTCTACCAGGAATTCCAGGATCACCAGTACACCCTCGCCACGGCGCTGGCTTATTCGGTGAAGACCGACGTCTTCCAGGCGCACGTCCGGAATTTTCCGAGCGCGCGCGATAGGTCGCTCTTCTACGACGATGTGCCGGTGGCGGTCTATGATGGCTTGATCGGCGCGGTGCACGATGGACTCGCGCCCCTGCATCGTTATCTCCGCCTCCGGCGCCGCGTCCTGAAAGTGGACGAGCTGCATTCCTACGACACCTATGTTCCGTTAGTCGCGGAGATCGAGACGAAGACCAGTTTCGAGGAGGCGATCGACCAGGTGACGTCCGCCCTCGCGCCGCTCGGGGACGAGTATGTCGGGGTATTGCGCGAGGGCCTGCGGCGCCAGCGCTGGTGCGATCGCTACGAAACAAAAGGCAAGCGCAGCGGCGCGTTCTCCAGCGGAAGCTATGGCGCGCCGCCGTATATATTGATGAACTACAAGGCGGACGTTTTCTCCGATGTCTACACTTTGGCGCACGAGGCCGGGCATTCCATGCATACCTGGCTCTCGCAGCAGGCGCAGCCGTTCCAGGATTACGATTACCCGATCTTCCTCGCCGAAGTCGCGAGCACCTTCAACGAAGAGATGCTCACACATTTCCTGCTCGAGCAGACGACCGATAGGAAAATGCGAGCCTACATCATCAATCGCCAGATTGACGATATCCGCGGCACCCTTTTCCGCCAGACGATGTTCGCCGAATTTGAAAAGGTCATTCACGAGGTGGAGGAGCGGGGCGACGCCCTGACGCTCGACCTCTTCAAGAGCGAGTATCGAAAACTGCTCCAAGTTTATTTTGGCGACGCCATGGCGCTCGATCCCCCGCTCGAGCTGGAATGTCTGCGCATCCCGCATTTCTACAGTGCATTCTACGTCTACAAATACGCCACCGGAATCTCGGCCGCGGTCGCACTCTCCCAGGCGGTGCTTTCGGGGCAGCCCGGCGCGATCGAGAAATACCTCGCCTTCCTCAAGTCCGGCGGATCGAAATTCCCCCTCGATACCTTGCGCGAGGCCGGCGTGGATATGACTTCGCCCGCTCCCGTTCGGGCGACGGTAAACTTATTCGAAAACCGTCTCGGAGAACTGGAAAAATTGCTCTAAGGGCGTGCTTCGACACGCGCTCGGGCCGGTTTTGGCAAGCGGGCTGCTTAATCAAGCAGCGTGGACTTCGCACGTTCGTTCCGGGCTGCCTGTGGCTATGCCGAACTTGGCATGACCAGCGAATCACTGGCGGAGCTGAACGCTATTTGTGACGAGGAGCAGAACCGGCCGGAGGTGCTCCAATTGCGGCTGCATCATCTCATGCGGAAAAAACAGTGGAATCGAGCGCTCACCGTCAGTCGCCGGCTCTGCCGCGCCGCGCCCGATGCCAGCGCAGGATATCTGCACGCCGGCTTTTGTCTGCACGAGATGGGGAAAACCCGCGAAGCCAAAGAACTCTTGTTGCGCGGACCAAGCGCGCTCCTGAAAGAGCCGATCTATTATTATAATATGGGCTGCTACGAAGTTCTGCTCGGCAATTTGCAGGACGCCCGTGTTCACTTGCAGATCAGTTTCAAAATGGATGAGACTTTTCGCGAACTCGCGAAGCGCGATCCCGACCTCGAACCGCTCCACGCCACGCTGTAACGGCGCCATTCCGCGACAGACCTGTGTCGCCGCGGTCTTCGGCCGATGCCTTCCCGGGCAGGGCGGGCGAGACGCCCACCCTGCCCGGGAAATTTCGATGCTCGCGCTTCCCTCTTCGACGGCCGACCCGAGCACGAGCGCGAAATCGAGAAAATGTTACCCTCGCGTGCGATGAACGATTTGCGCGGGCGTTTGAAATTAATTTTCGATGAAAATTTCGCGCGTTTCGGCGAACTCGGCGCCGCTGTTTCCGTCTGGCAGAAGGGCGAGCCGCTCCTCGATTTGCACGGCGGCTTTTGCGATGCGCATCGCACCAAACCGTGGCGCGATGACACTCTCGTTCTGGTTTGGTCGGCCACCAAAGGGATCGGGAGCGCGTGTTTGCTGCATCTGTTGCAGGAAAATCGCATCGCGCTCGCTCAACGCGTGTCCGAATTCTGGCCGGAGTTTGGGCAGGTTGGAAAAGAGAACGTCACCATCGCGCAACTCCTTAGCCACTCCGCCGGCCTCTGCGCCTTCGAGCAAAAAATTGAAATTACCGATTACCCCGCGGTCATCCATGCTTTGGAAGAACAAGCGCCGCTCTGGCCGCCCGGGACGACCCACGGTTACCACGCGCGCACCTTTGGGTTTTTGCTCGACGAACTCGTACGGAGAATTTCCGGCATCTCGATCGCAAAATACTGGCGCGAAGTTTTCGCAGAATCGCTTGGACTGGATTTCTGGATTGGCTTGCCCGCGGAACTGAACCCGCGTTGCGCCACCATTTACGCCGCCAAAGCCGGCAGGACTGCCCAACCTGCGCAATTTTATCGCGACCTCGCCACGCCCGGCACGCTCCAGCGCAAAACCTTCACCTCACCCGCGGGTCTGCACTCTGTCACCGCGATGAATCGCCCGGAAAATCGCGCGCTCGAAATCGTTTCCCTCGGCGGTATCGGCAGCGTGCACGCGCTCGCGAAATTTTACGCCATGCTCGCAAACGGCGGCGAGCTCGACGGACGCCGCTATTTCACGGCCGAAACCATCGCGCACATGACAACGATATTGTCCGACGGCCCGGATCTCGTCTTTGAAATCCCGACTGCCTTCTCCGCCGGCTTCATGAAAAACTCCACGCGCGCGTCTCGTCCTATCTTCGGTCCCTCGCCTCACGCCTTCGGTCATCCTGGCGCGGGTGGCAGCCACGCCTTTGCTGATCCAGAAAACAAGTTAGCCTTCGCCTACGTCATGAATCAGATGGATCAGTCCGTTTTGCCCAACGAAAAATCGCTTCGACTGATCGACGCGCTTTACCACTAATTCGGCTTGCTTTTTGCGGCGCGGTCGGGCGATACCGAAACATTCGCGCGTTTGCTTCATTGCTCCTGTTCCTGGCCGCCACGGCGCTTTCGCCCGCCGCCGACGACCCGCCCCTGCAGGCGCAACTGGCCGCCGCCCAGGATGCGGAAAACCGACCGGCGGTGGTCGACATTTGCCAGCGCCTTATCGCGGAATCGCCGCAGGACGACGCTATCTGGACGACGCTGATCGACGCGCTGCTCGAGAAGGAGGAGGTCGATCGCGCGGCCGCGGCGGTGGACGCTTTTGCCCAGGCGCGCACGGGGAAACGGGCGCCGTTGATCAGCGATTTCCGCGGCGACATTTCTTTCGCGCACGATGATTTCGCCGCCGCGGAAAAGAGTTGGCGCGATTATCTCGCGACAAAACC
>JBBSEO010000223.1:0-4330 GCA_038239645.1 Chthoniobacterales bacterium
CTGGAGCGCGAAAATTCGCGAGACAATCGTCGCCCGGAAAATCGCGCAACGCTGGCCGCGCTCCCGGATTCTGGCGGAGTATTTGAATCGCAGCAGTTTTGGAAATCGCCGCCTCGGACCGGAAGCCGCTTCGCAGGCATACTTCGGAAAATCCGCCGGCGATTTGACCCTGGCAGAATCGATTTACCTCGCGGGCCTGCCGCAGGCGCCGACGCGATTGAATCCGTGGACGCACCCGGAGCGCGCCGCCAAGCAATATCAGCAATCCCTCGCACGCCTGCGCGCGCGCGGCGCAATCGACCAGACCCAGTTTTCGCTTTTCGCCAAGGCACCGCCAGAAGTTCAGCATCACGCTCCGGCGGATTTCGCTCCGCATTTCGTCCAGGCACTGCGGGCGGCTCATCCGAAGTTGTGCGGCACCGTGACAACAACGCTCGATCTCGAGTTGCAGGCGCGCGTAGAAAAAATACTGCGGGCGCATTTGGCGAACCTCAATCGCTACGACATCGAGCAGGCGGCCGTCGTCATCCTCGAAAACCAGAGCGGCGCCGTCCGTGCGATGATTGGTTCGAGCAATTTTTCCTCCGCGGAAAACAACGGCGCTCTCGAACCGCGGAGCAGCGGTTCGACTTTGAAGCCGTTCGTTTATTTGCAGGCGCTCGACCAGCATTTGCTCACGGCCGCCAGCATTTTACCCGACACCGCAGATGCCATCCGCGACATTTATCGGGATTACGATCCGCAAAATTATTCGCATCGCTTTTTCGGGCCAGTGCGACTGCGGGAAGCTCTCGCCTGCTCGCTCAATGTGCCCGCGGTCGTGACCCTGAGCCGACTGGGCGCGCGTTCCGCTTTTTACGACATGCAAAAGTGGGGTTTCGTTTTCCCGAGTGCGCTTGATACTTACGGCGCTGGCTTTGTTCTGGGCAACGCCGAAGTGCGGCTGATCGATCTGGCTTCAGCCTACGCCGGACTGGCACGCGGCGGGCGATCGGGAAACGCGACCTTTCTCGCGGGCGAACATCCCGCGCGCGCGCGCCTCGCGTCCGCGGAGGCATGCGCCATCATCACTGATATTCTATCCGACAACCAAGCGCGCGCCCGGACCTTCGGGCTGACTTCGCCGCTGGCTTTTTCCGAACGGGTCGCGGCCAAGACCGGAACGAGCAGTGGATTTCGCGACGCCTGGACGATCGGTTTCGATCGCGAGCATACCGTCGGCGTTTGGGCCGGAAATTTTAGTGGCGCGTCGATGCGCGATACGAGTTCAGTCCAGGCCGCGGCGCCGTTGTGGGCGGCCTTGATGCACGATCTTCTACAACGGGATCATGCGCTGCCGCCGCCGGAATTATCGCCCGCACTGTCGCGCCACGAAATTTGTCGTGCCACCGGCTTACTGCCGTCGGCGCGAAATCCGGCGACAATCTCCGAGCTTTTTCTGGCGGGAACGGAACCCAGCGTGAGCTCCGCGGACCACTTCGACGAGGCTGGTCATCTTGTTCTGGGATCGGAATATGCCCGCTGGTGCGCGAGCAACGATAACGTCGCCGGCGCACAGGTGAAGAGAGTTGCGCAGATCACCAATCCGGCGCCGGGATCGCATTTCCAAATCGATCGGGACCTGGCCCCGCGCCAGCAGATGATCGAATTCATCAGCACGCTCGGAAGGGATGCAAAATGGTTCGTGAACGATCAGCCGCAGCTGCCTCAGCCCGACGGCCGTACCTTTTGGCAGGTCGAGCCCGGAGCATGGAACGTCCGCGTGGTGGATCGAGATGGCGACGCCGAAACCAAAATCAGCGTCGAGTAATTACTCGCCCAGGATAGTGACGGAAACTTTTCGCCGATGCGGCGCGCGGCGATGTTCGAAGAGGAAAATTCCCTGCCAGGTGCCGAGTTGCAGCCGGCCGTCGGCCACGGGAACAACCTCGCTTGTCCGGCTTAATGCCATCCGAATGTGGGAAGTGCTGTCATCAGCGCCTTCCTCGTCGTGCTCGTAGCATGCATTTTCCGGGACCAGCCGTTCAAAAAAATTCTCGAGATCGCGTCGCGCTGCAGGGGCGGCGTTTTCCATTATCACCAGGCTGCAACTGGTATGCTGCACGAAAATCGTGGCCGTTCCGCGGCTCACACCACTTTTCTCCACCACACGCTGGAGTGTTTTCGTGAGGTCGTAAGTGCCTTTGCCATCCGTCGACACGGTGAAGGCCTCGGTGACAATTTTCATCCGGCCCATCCTAGCATTTCCGCCCGAGCGAGAGTGGCGTAATTTGGACGTGATGCAGAACGATCTCGCGCGCGTCCTCTTCGATGAAACCGCGATTCAGCGACGCCTCGATCAGCTCGCGGCGGAGATTTCACGCGATTACGATCGCGCGGAACTGACCGTGATCGCGATTCTCAATGGCAGCCTCATTTTTATGGCCGACCTGCTGCGGCGCATTCCGCTGCCGCTGAAACTCGATTGCCTGAGCGTGGCCAGCTATCACGGCGGCCTCCAATCCAGCGGTGAGGTCATTTTCCGGCAGGTCGCGGTACCCGATATCAAAGATCGCGATGTTCTCCTGCTCGACGATATCCTCGACAGCGGCGCGACCATCCACGCGATTCGCGCACGACTGGAAATGGCCGCGCCACGCAGCGTCAAGGTTTGTGTCCTCCTCCAAAAGAAAAAGGAGCGCACGCGCGCGGTGGCCGCAGATTATTTTGGCTTTGAGATCGAGGACGAGTTCGTCGTCGGCTACGGACTCGATTACGATGAACGCTACCGCAATCTTCCGTGCATCGGCGTTTTGAAACCGGAGTTATTGCGATGACGGTTCGCGCGGACCTTTTTTCCCGGCTCCGGGAAATCGCCGGATCGCCCTCGCTGGAGATTGTTCTAACGGAAGGCGCGGTGGTCGAAGACCTCTTTCGCGAACTTTGCCTGCGTTATCCGCGCTTGAGCGATTTCGAGCGCAGTGTGCTTTTCGGGCGCGGGCTCGAGTTCATCGATCGTCATTCTCCGCTCGCGGAGGGCGACGAGATCGCCATCATGCCGCCAGTGCAGGGCGGTTAGCTAATCGCGAAAGTTTTTGAAATTCGTCGCAACGCCAAATTCTTTTCCGCGCACGAACTGAATCACCGTCTGCAAATCATCCCTCTTTTTGCCGGTGACGCGAATCTGGCGGTCTTGCAGCGCACTTTGCACCTTGAAGCCTGCCTCCTTGATCGCCTTGATGATTTCTTTCGCTTTGTCGCCTTCGAGGCCCTGCTGAATCTTCAGGTCTTGCCGCGCATGGCCCATCGACGAAATCTCCGCGTCGACCTGCTCGACATTCCGCAGATCAACGCCGCGTTTCGATAATTTCCCGATGACGATTTCCCGCAGTCCGCGCAGCCGATTTGAGTCCTCCGCGGTGAGGGTGATTTTGTCCTTCTCGTAGACGACCTGCGCGGTGCTTCCCTTGAAATCGAAACGCGTCGCGAGTTCTTTGCGCGCCTGGTTGAGCGCGTTGTCTATCTCCTGCCGGTCAATTTCCGAGACGATATCAAACGAGGGCATGCCCCCAGTGTTATCTCAAGGAAGCGCGATTAGCGACCTGTTTCCCCGAACGCCCCGCGGTCATCAATCCACCGCGATGACGCGAATGTTTCCTGCGCGTGCGCGCAAAGTCAGCATCGACGGCGTCGCCGTCCCGATTGTTTCGTCGAGCTTCGAAACATCTTGGCCCGCGCGATCCTTTGTCCCGGTGAAGTCACTCGTGACGCGGCCGTCGGGCGCTTCCGCATGCAAGCGAAAAGAATTCTCGGACGGGATAAAAACCAAGATACTTCCCGCGCCCAGTTCGGCGTCAAGCGTGACCGCGCGTTGTTCCGGCCAATCGTAAAGAAGATCGATTCCGCCCGCCGTCACGCGTACCTTCTGGTCGCAAAAACAGTCGCGCACGGTCACGCGTCCATTTCGCAATGCCACAGAGAGTCGATCGCCACTAATCCCGTTGATCGTGATTTGGCCATCGCGTCCTTCGACTCCTAATTCCGATACATCGTCCGGGAGATAGATGGCGTAATCGACCGTGCCGGAATGATCCTGCCATGGTTTCGCTTCGGGGATTCGGGTCGAGATCTTGGTTCCGTTTGCGTCCTGCGTGATCTTTACTTCGAGAGCATTCAGGCGCGCCGGTGAAAAAGCCTTTCGATTTGCCGTCACCGTCATCGGGCCGTCGCTCACGCCATAAATGGCGATCGTGCCATCGAGCGCCTGGAGCGAAAGCTTGTCGCCGGACTTGAACGGAATTGTTCGCTCGATTTCATCTTCGAGCAATCGCGCCCCGCCAAGAGTCGAGGC
>JBBSEO010000224.1:0-4316 GCA_038239645.1 Chthoniobacterales bacterium
CCTTCTCCTCCGTCACGCCGAGAAAGTTCGTCGCTACAAGATCGATGTGTTGAGTGAAAGCGCACTCGCTGAGCTCGATGGCGCGACTGCGAAACTGAAGAGCGCGCTCGCCGGGAAGAAGGACGCGGACATTCGCAAGGAGACCGAACGGCTGGATGCGGTCGTCGGGAAACAGGCGCCGCCGCGCTGGGAGGCGGGCTGGCGGGAGAATACCGAGGTCATTGTCGTCGCGCTGATCGTGGCGGTGGCAGTGCGAACGTATTTTATTCAACCGTTCAAGATTCCCACCGGTTCGATGCAGCCGACGTTGAATGGAATCATCGGTCATCCGCGGAAGGAAGCGGCGCCGAATTTTCTCCAGCAGGTGGTCGAGTTTTTCGTGCTGGGGCGCAATTACATTGACCTCGTCGCCCAGCAAGATGTCCGGGTGCATCAGATCGTGCCGCAAAAGTATCTCTTCTTTTTCACCTGGTCGCGCATTATCTGCGATCGCGCGAGCTACCTCATTTATTGTCCGCCCGACACGCTGCACAGCGACTTCAACGTTTCAGTGGGGAATCTTTACCGGAAGGGCGACGTCATTGCGCGGGGCGCGGTCGATACCGGCGATCAGGTATTCGTCGATAAGTTCACCTACAACTTCATCAAGCCGCGGCGAGGGGACGTCTTCGTCTTTCGCACGAACAATATCGTCATGCTCGCTTCGCAAATCGATCCGGAGAGCGGCGCACCGTATTACATCAAACGCCTCGCCGGGGAACCGGGCGATTCGCTGCGCATTGATCCGCCGAAATTGTTCATTAATGGTCAACTTCCTGACCGTTATGGCTTTCGCCGGGTGATCGCCGCGCAAGCGCCGTATCGCGGCTACAGTTCCGGGCCGCCGATGTTATCCGATCGCCAGGCACCGGTGCATCTGACGAGTCCGGACGAAACCTACACCGTGCCCGGGCACACTTACTACGCGATGGGCGACAACAGTTACTTCAGCTACGACAGCCGTTACTGGGGACCGGTGCCGGAACAGGATCTCGTCGGCCGGGGGCTGGCGGTTTACTGGCCGTTCAACTGGCATTGGGGCTTCATTCGTTAGCCAATGACGGGCGGGATCTCGCGCGTCTATCTCTTCGCGGGATTATTTGTCGGTTACCTGCTGGTGCTCTGCACCTGCCCGGTGCGACTGGCGTTGCGCGATGGTCTGCGCTGTCTCATTCGTTACGAGCGGATCTGGCTCACGTTTGCCCTCCTTGGGTTCGCCTATTTCATTTTCCAATTTGTTACTTTCACGCCGATCCAAAGCAGTTCGGAAATTGATTTTGGACAAATCCTCACCCTGCCGCAGTGGCAGTGGCCGCCCTTGCGCGATCTCTGGCAGGATGCGGCGCTGCCCGCGCTCGAAAGCGTCGCCGGAATTTTCGATAACGCGACCACGACCTATCCGTTTTCATTTTTCGCGGCGCTGCTCTTTTTTCTGAACTGGCGCGGCTTGCACGCGACGCTCTGGCGCGCCTTGCGAAAACTGTTCCGCGGCTGGGGCGTCTTGATCTATCTCGTCCTGTTCCTGAGCGCGATCGCCGCGCTGGCCAAGCCACTGGTTTACTGGCAACTGCCGGAATGGAATCGCCAGCTTTCCACCGCGCATCTGCTCAAGATCTCAGCTTCCATCGACGCGATCTCATTCATCTTTGAATACTTCGCCGGCATCTACATCCAGGTTTATCTCATCACGGTTTGCCTGGCGTGGATCAAAGGTTTGAGTTTCCGCGAGGGTGCACTTTTCGGTTTTGCCATGCGTCGTTTCACTTACGTCCTGGAATGGGCCGGCGTCGTCATGGTGGTGGGTTTGCTGATCATGCGCGTGCCGCTGTTGCTGGCTTATTTTGTGAACGTGCCCGACGTGCTCGATTACCAGCCGATTCAACGGGTGATGATGTGTGCGTTGATTTTGACCTTTTGCTCGGTGCAAATTTCGCTCGTGCTGCATAACGAAAGCCTGGGTGCCGCGCTCCGGGCGCACTGGCAACTTCTGCGGCGCGATTTGCGCCGGGTGGCGTGGTTTCTCCTTATTTGTGGGGTTCAGTTTTTTTTGATTTTGTTACTCGACGCTTATTTGCGGAACGCAATCGCCGACCGCGCTCTCGCTCTGTTAATCTGGAAGACGATCTTCGTCTGTCTGCGGGCCTTGATCACCGGGTGGTTGCTGGCGTCGTGGGTTGTTTTGTTTCGCCGTTGCGAAACGGGACGAATCGCGCAGGAGACCTGGATTGCTTATTGACCGATGAAAGAGGGCGAGGCGGCGGCGATTACGCGCGCGAGCAAATCGAATCTCGCTTTCGCTTTTCTCTCGATGAGCGGTCAACGTCGGCGAGATATCACGACGTTCTATGCTTTTTGCCGCCTGGTGGACGATGCGGCGGACGACCCCGGGAAAGCGGTGGAGCAACGACGACACGAACTGCAGCGCTGGCGCGCCGCGCTGCATGAGCGCGTCGCCGACGAGCCGGCGCTGGCGGCCCCGGTTCGGCAATTAGTCAGGAGGTATCCCGGGATCACACCGGCGATGCTGGAGGAAATCATCGACGGTGTAGAAATGGACCTGACGCCGCGGTGCTACGCCACCTGGGAAGAACTGCGCGTTTACTGTTATCGCGTCGCAAGCGCCGTCGGGCTCGTGAGCATTGAGATTTTCGGTTACAAAAATCCGAAGTGCCGCGAATACGCCGTCGCGCTCGGACTGGCGCTCCAGCTCACCAACATCATCCGGGACGTCGGCACCGACCTCGCGCAGGATCGAATTTATCTTCCGATGGATGACCTCGAGGCCGCGAATTACCGTCTGGAAGATCTGCGGGCGCGGGTCACGGATGAACGTTTTGTTGGATTGATGAAAATCCAGGCGGCGCGTGCGGGCACATTCTTTATGGAATCGGCCAATTTGCTGCCGTTTGAGGATCGGCGCCGGATGCTGCCGGCAGAGATCATGCGCTCGATCTATCAATCGTTGCTCCGACAGATGAGCAGAGACGACTTTCACGTCTTAACCACAAAGTATCGCCTGAACAACTGGCAGAAGGCCGGCCACGCCGTCACCCAAATGATAAAGTTTGCTTGAATGAGCCGAAAAGGCGTCCGTCAGTAGAGATGACTTCCGAATATTTGAGAGAAACTAAATTTATGAAAATAAAATCCCTAGTAGTAATGATCGCGGCAGTAGCCGGTTTTGGTCTCGGCAGCGCTTTTGCGCAGTACGAAGAAGGTGCGCACGGCAGCATCGTGAAAAAGGAAAAGGGTCCGACCGGATCAAAGGTAGTGGCCCTTAATGGAATCACGCCCGCCCAGGAAATCTCGAAAGAGGAAGCGGCGAAAAACTATCCCCCGCCACGCAGTGGCTATCCACTGGCGGAGAATACGCAGGGAACGAATACCGGATTCTCACAAACTGTCATCACCAGTCCTTATCCGCCTCACCACAAGTTCGATACCGCGGGGATCAACCGCGGCTCGCTCATCCTTGATACCTACGCGAAGCATGTCTTCGTAAAGCCGTAGCAAGATTGAGATAATGAAGAGAGTACATTTAGCCGCAGCCAGTGGGCTTTCCTTGCTGGTCCTTGGTGTTACTGGATGCGAAGGGCCGGTCGGCGCGGGTGCTGGATATGGCGCTGCCGCCGGAGCAATCATTGGCGGGGCGGCTACGGGCAACGTGCGGGGGGCGGCGATCGGCGCCGCTTCTGGCGCAGCGGCCGGCGCGCTTTTCGGCGCGGCTATTCGCGAGGATCAGGTCAGGAACTATGGCCCCGTCCCGTCGGGGGGATTTCCCTACGCGCGCTACGCGGGCGGCCCGGGAATCTATCGCAGTCCTTACACTGGACGGATCTACGATTTGCGTGGCGTGCCGCACGGCGGCTTGAGCCGCGATGTTGATACCGGACAGCTGTTCCGGCGTCCCTAAGCAAAACATAGTCGCAAAAAATTTCGGGCGGATCTCCTTACGAGATCAGCCCGTTTTTTTTTAATCGAGTTCCGCGCCCTGGTCGGAACTGGCTCCGAATTCCAAGAAGGTTCAACGATAGGGCGGCACGAAATATTGGAAGGAAACCACCCGGCCGTTGACGAAAGTCACCGTTTTATTTGGGTACGACACCTGAGGCGGAATCGCCGAGTAATAGAACGGATCATAAAACGGGTCGCCGTAGACCACAAATCTCCGCCCGCCGTGGACCCGGAAGATGCCGCCGCCGTAGAACCCACCGCCGTATCCAAATCCCCCGTAGCCGCCCCCATAGCCGCCACCATAACCTCCATAGCCCCCGTAG
>JBBSEO010000225.1:0-4312 GCA_038239645.1 Chthoniobacterales bacterium
CGCTGCTTTTTCATCGGAAAGCCGAACGTTCCGCTATCTGCGCTAATTTTCCACCCTCACGCGACGGCTGACAAATTTGCTGCCCCGCAGGGTAAAGCGCCAGGGAAAGTCGACCGCGCGCGTCAGCCCGATCCGCCGGTCGGCCACCACCGTGCATTCCGATTCCCGCTGATGAAAACCGAAACGCGCGGCGGCGCACAAATCTCGTTCGTGGTCGCGACCGGTGATCGCGCACGCCTGCGTCAACTTGCCGGGCCCGGAGCAGAGTGTTCGCACATCCTCCGCGCCACGCCTCCTTCGCATCGCCGCGAGGCCAGCCGCTGGTTCGAGGGCGCGAATCAAAACAAACCCAGTCTCGTTGCCTTTCACGAGAACGTTCAGCATCCAGTGCACGCCGTAATTCAAATACACGTAGGCTATGCCAGCGTGATTCCGCGCGATGAATGCGCGAGTGCTCGGACGAAAAAACGCATGGCACGCTTCGTCGCCGATCTCGTTATACGCTTCGGTTTCGACGACCACGCCCGCGCAATCTCCCCAGCGCAGCAGGCATCCGATCAAATCGCGCGCGCACGACAGCGGATCGCGCTCGAAGAAATCGGCCCGCAGAAGTGTGCCGCCCTCAATTCTTCGCCTGATAGTAGAGCGGAAGGGTAATTTGGCATTCGACCGGTTTGCCGTCGCGAAAGGCCGGGATGAATTTCGTGTCTTTGAAATCGGAGATCGCAGCCTCGGCGAAGCCAATCAGCGGCGGCGATTCCGTCACCACTTGCACTCCTGCCAGGTTGCCCGTCGCGTCGATATCCATTTGCAGTTCAACGACCCCGCTCACCGGAATGGCCATGCCGTCGGTCGGATAATGCAAACCGGTAAAATGCGAGTCGCCGCCAAAACAGGGCTGGGGCCCGATGAAGTCGCTCTCTTTCTTCAGTTCCTCCGCTTCCTGATTTGAAAAAATGCGCAGGCGCGGTTTCTTGTCGATCACTTCGAAAATTACCGTGCCGTAGAAGAACACCGTCACCGGCTGGCCATTACGCATCGCCGGCAACATTTTCGCGTCGTCGAGTGCGCGCAGCACTTCCTGCTCGAGCAGCTTCGCATCGGCCGTTGGGCGGTAGGTGACCGGAACTTTGACCTCGCCCGTTTTCTCCACCGCCGCGCTGAACATGACCGCGGCATTCTTTTGCCCGGCCGCCATCAACATTTTGGTATCGATGCGGTTGATGATCGCGTCCGGGCCTTTGCCGATCAGCGCCGGGCGCAAAGCGTCGTCCGCGCGCGCGCTCAACGCCGTGGCCAGTAAAAGTAAACTTAAGAGAAGCAACCGCATGAGGGCCAACGCAACCGTGTCGTTCGTCTTTTGCAAGCGCAAACCTATGCGGTCCGCCCGCAACAGTTTTTGTATTTTTTCCCGCTGCCGCAGGGGCACGCTTCGTTGCGGCCCACTTTCGGCACTTCGCGCCGGACCGGCGCGAGATCAAGCGTCACTTCGCCCTCCTCCGGTTCCAATCCGCGGGTCGCTATCGTCGGAGAATTTTGCCGAACTCCCGCCGGCCTTTTCGCGCCGCCGCTGCTGACCCCGTTTGTCCCCGCCGTCGGCGTGGAATCCTGGGTCAGGAATTGCGGCAGAGTGGCGAGGAAATTCTCGAAGGCCTGTAGGTTCGACGTGCTCCGGAACAGATTGCTGAGCACTTCATTCTTAATGTTCGCCATCAACTCGACAAACATGTCGTAGGCCTCCGCCTTGTATTCGACCAGCGGATCCTTCTGCGCGTAGGCCCGCAGGTAAACGCCCTCGCGCAGCGCATCCATCGCGTACAAATGCTCCTGCCACAGGCGATCGATCGCGTTCAGGATGATGTAACGCTCCAGGCTCTTCACCGCCGTCGCCTCCTCGTGCGATGATTTGCGCTGATACGCATCCTTGATCCGCTCGATCAAAAACTGCGAATTCTCCTCAGGGCCGCGCGCCTCAAATTCCGCCCGTTCCTTGTTCAGCCCCAATGGAAAAGTCACGTTCACCCATTGCATCAAGCCGGCGAAATTCGGTTCGTCGTCCGCCTTGCCCGTGCCGAGATACTCTTTCACTTTCGCCGGCACCGCTTCGTCGATCACTTCGAAAATAAGCGTGCGCGGATCGTCGCTTTCGATCGCCTCGTTGCGATAGCCGTAGACGACTTCGCGCTGATTGTTCATCACGTCGTCCATGTCGAGCGTGCGCTTGCGAATGAGGTAATTCCGCTGCTCCACTCTCTTCTGCGCCGTCTCGACCGATTTATTCAGCCAGGCGTGTTCGAGTTCCTGTCCCTCTTCCAAGCCGAAACGCTCCATGATTTTCGTCATCCGATCGGCCGCGCCAAAGTTCCGCATCAGATCGTCTTCAAACGAAACGTAAAAGCGCGACGCGCCCGGATCGCCCTGGCGTGCGCAACGTCCACGCAACTGCCGGTCGATGCGCCGCGACTCGTGCCGCTCCGTCCCGATGACGAACAAGCCACCCCTGTCTGCGACGCCGGAGCCGAGCTTAATGTCCGTGCCACGGCCAGCCATGTTCGTGGAAATCGTCACCGTGCCGGACTGCCCCGCGCGCTGAACGATCTCCGCTTCCTGCATGTGATATTTCGCGTTCAGCACATTGTGCGGAATTTTCTCCCGCTTCAACATCCGCGAGAGCAACTCGCTCGCTTCCACGCTCACCGTCCCGACCAGCACCGGCTGCGCCTTCGCGTGGCATTCCTTGATCTCGTTAATGACCGCGTTGTATTTCTCGCGCCGCGTTTTGTAGATGCGATCGTTCGCGTCCTTCCGCGCCACCGGCCGGTTCGTCGGGATGACCGCGACATCCAACTTATAGATGTCGTGGAATTCATTCGCCTCCGTCTCCGCCGTGCCGGTCATGCCCGCGAGCTTGCGGTAGAGCCGGAAATAATTCTGGATCGTAATCGTCGCCAGCGTCTGCGTCTCGCGATCAATCTGCACCCCCTCCTTCGCTTCCACCGCCTGGTGTAATCCGTCGCTCCAGCGCCGGCCCGGCATTTTGCGCCCGGTATACTCGTCCACGATCACCACCTTGTTTTCCTCGACCACGTACTGGACGTCTTTCTCGAACAGACAGTAACCGCGCAGCAGCTGGGAAATATTGTGAATGCGCTCGCCCTGCAGGTCGCAATGCTCCTGCCGCTCCACCTTCCCCTTCTCCTTTTCTTCGTCCGACATCTCGGGATTGAGATCGATCTCGGTGAACTCGCTGATCAAATCCGGGAGCACGAACGCATCCGGATCGTCCGGGTTCATAAAGGCGCGACCCTGTTCCGAGAGATCGGCCTCCTGCGATTTCTCGTCGATGGTGAAGAACAACTCTTCCTTCAGCGCGAAGAGTTCTTCCTTCCGCGAATCCGTATAAAACGACAGCTCGGCCTTATCGACCGACTTGCGCTTCTCCGGGTCTTCCATCATCCGGAGTAACTGTTTGTTGCGCGGCTGTCCCAGCTTCACCTTGAACAACGCGAGCCCGCCTTCCGCGATCAACTCGTCGTGCTGCTTCGGGTTCGCAGCCGCAGCGTCGAACTTCTCCTTCGCGTCGCTCGCCAGCCGATTGCAGAGCATGTTCTGCTTCCGCACCAGCTGCTCCACCAGCGGCTTCCACTTATCGTATTGATGAGTCGAGATCGTCGTTGGCCCGCTAATGATCAACGGCGTCCGCGCTTCGTCGATCAAAATGGAATCGACCTCATCCACGATCGCGAAATTATATCCCCGCTGCACCTGCTGCTCGCGCGTCGTCGCCATCCCGTTGTCGCGCAGGTAATCGAATCCGAACTCCGAATTCGTCCCGTAAGTAATGTCGCAGCCGTACTGCTCGCGTCGCAGATCCGGCGATTGATCGTGCTGAATGCAGCCCACTGTCAGCCCGAGAAAACGAAAGAGCTGGCCCATCCACTCCGCGTCACGTCGCGCCAGGTAATCGTTCACCGTCACCAGGTGCGCCCCGCGCCCGCTGAGCGCATTCAGGTAGAGCGGCAACGTCGCCACCAGCGTCTTGCCCTCGCCCGTCGCCATTTCCGCGATCCGCCCCCGGTGCAACGTCATCCCTCCGATCAACTGCACATCGAAATGCACCATCTCCCATTTCATCGGCTGATCGCACACGCTAAAAGTCTCGCCCCGCTCGGTCAGGCGGCGCGCCGCATTTTTCACCACCGCGAACGCCTCCGGCAGAATCTCCTCCAGCCGCGCCCATTGCTCCTCCAGCGAATCCATTTTCACCAGCTCCTCGTTCCAGGCCGCGGTTTTCGCCCGCAACTCCTCGTCC
>JBBSEO010000226.1:0-4307 GCA_038239645.1 Chthoniobacterales bacterium
CAAACGATAAACACTGGCATTAGCAATCTGCCGCACCAAGCCGGCCACCGCCGCGTAATCGACCGTCGCATCGATTTGATCCTGCAGATTCTTGGTTCGCTCCGGCACGAGGGTGACGGTGGCGAGAATTCGCTGCGCCTGAGCCTGCTCAGCTTCGGTCACGCCGATGCGCGCGCGCAGTTCCAAATCCACGATCCGAATTTCCGAAATCACTCCGGGGCGATTTTGTCCAGAGAATGGCCGCGCGCGAGGCAAATTCGCGTCGCGCTAATTTTTCGGCGCGAGGGAAGCGATGATCTTCGCAAACCGGGGATCGGGGCGAAGATTGTCCCATTGCGGCTCGAAGAGCAGGTCGTCGTAACTTACCCCGCATGGAATCTGAGCGCTGCGCTCCAGCTGCTGGAGGGCAAGATTATTTTCACCAACCAAAGTATAGATGATTGCGAGGTAATAAATCGCTCGCGCCCCACTGAGGGAATCTTTCTCCAAGGGAATCATTTCCACGGCGCGTTTGCCTTCGCTGATCGCGTCGTCCTTGTGTCCAATTACGGCATCGAGCACGCCAAGAATGCAAACCGCTTCCCAATAGCCCGGCTGCTCCCGCGCGATCTTTTTCGCGGCTTGGCGCGCCTCGAGAAAGGATTTCTGCGCAGACGCCTGATCGCCGGCCAATTGCGCCACACGCCCTTCGCACCAGCCACGCGGGAAGAGCAGAGTTTCGTTTCGGCAACCATCTGGCGGAAGAACCGCCAGCGCGCGGCGGGCTTCGGTCGGATTATGTTCCCGCGCGGCCAAGGTCAGCCATTCGGACGCGATGATGGAGGCGTCCTGGGGCCTGCGCGAAAGGACATCATCGATCGCCACGCGCAGCGGCTTGATCTGCCCGACCCGCGCCATTTCCAAGAACGAGCGCCCGACCAAAGTAGCAGGTTGGTCCGGCTTAATCGAAAGCGCACGGTCGACCAGCGCAATGGCCTCCGGGTAACGGCGAAGGTATTCGTAGGTGATGGACATCTGCTCGATGATGGAAGAATTCCGGGGGTCAAGCGCGAGGGCGTGCTCGAGATTGCGAGTCGACTCATCCCAGCGCCCCTGGCGACGGTCCATGTAGCCAAGAATGAGCAGCGGCCAGGGATCGTTCGGCAGTCGATCTCCAATTTCTGCGATCTCCCGTCGCGCCTTATCGTAGTCGCGGTAACACCAGTAAAGATGTTTCGCCTCTGCC
The DNA here is from genome assembly GCA_038239645.1 of Chthoniobacterales bacterium. Lineage (GTDB taxonomy): Bacteria > Verrucomicrobiota > Verrucomicrobiia > Chthoniobacterales > UBA10450 > AV69. The sequence goes on from JBBSEO010000226.1 coordinate 1,226, forward strand.
AGGTGAACGTCGGGTGACCCAGGTCGGACCTCTTGCAGCTTCTGGAGGGCGTGCTCAGCCAGAGCCAGGCGCTCAGGCGTATGATCAGTGCCGATGAAATAGATCTGGTCGTGCGCATGCGCGAGCAGGTAATAGGCGCGGGCAAAACTTGGGTCGCGCGCGATGGCTTGGCCGAGCAAATCGATTGCTTCGACGAGTTGCTCATCCCGCGGCGCGTTAAAGACCGAGCGCTCGATCAAATCCTTCGCGCGAACGTAATAATCGAACGCCAACAGGTCGGAGGTCGGTCTCTCCTCGATCGCCGCTTTCTCGCTTGGCGATATTTTTAATTTCAGCTGCTCGACAATTTTCTCCGCGACTTCGGATTGAATCGCGAAAACATCCGCGAGCGCGCGGTCGTAATGGTCCGCCCAGACATGGGCGTCGGTCCGGGCATCGATGAGCTGCGCGGTGACGCGCACCCGATCCCCGTTCCTTTGCACGCTGCCCTCGAGCGCGTAGGTCACTCCGAGCGAAGATCCGATTTCACGAAGATTGCGATTGGCCTGTCCGCGATATTGCATCACGGAGGTGCGGCTGATGACTTTCAGGTCGGCCAGTTTTGCAAGATCAGTCAGAATCTCGTCCTGGATGCCATCGGTAAAAAATGCGTCCTTCTTTTCGTCGCTTAGATTCTCAAACGGCAGCACGGCGATGCTTTTCTCAACTGCGCGAACTGGTGCCGATGGAGAGCGGTGTCGCGTCAAAACCCAGGCAGAAATCGCCACCGTTGCCAGTGCCAGGATGATTGCCAAGGCTGTCGCCACCAGCGGCCAACGGGAGGGCCGGACAGCCCGCACCTGGTCTTTGTGCAGGGCCTTGCGCCAGCCTCCGCCGCGACGCAATTTTTCCGGAACCTTCTCGTTACCGAGGCCGTCCTTGAAAAGATTAACGAGATGTAAGCGCAGCCCATGCTTCACTTCGCATTCGCCGAGGTCATGAAAATACGGACTCCAATGGCGATAGTCGGTGAGGTCGTCCGCGAGGCGTTTGGAGAGCAGGATGTGACCAGCATCTCCGCAATCCATCACTCGCTGCGCGACGTTGATCCCGGCGCCCGCAATGTTGGAGCGGTCATTGACGTCGGTCACCCGATTGACCGGCCCGCTGTGCGCCCCCATTCGAACCTGAAGGTCTGGCTTTTCTTTCAGGGCCCGGCTGATTTCGAGCGCGCACCGGAGCGGCTCTTCCGGATTACCGAAGAAGAGCAATGCCATGCCATCGCCTGTCGGCAGACGCACCAGTTTGTCGGCGGCTTCGGCGGCGCGAAAAGAGGAACAGGAACGAACAATCTTTTTCAATTCCTCCACCTGCGCGATCTGCTCGTTCACGAGCAAGCGGGAATAGCCGACGATGTCAATCAGCAGGAGGTGAGCGATCTCCGGCGCCAGCTCCGGCTCAACTGGCGCGCCTGGCGTTTGCTCGGTGTGCATCTTTCCGCTCCGCCGAAATCTTCTTTCATCGGTTTCGCGCGGTCGAGCGCAAAAGCCTCTGCTCACGATTACTCACGCTGGCGTCAGCGGACGCGACTGACCCAGCGCGGGGCCAAAGGCCGCGCAGTTAAGCGTAATCATGATGAGAGCGAACAACGGCATGCCCATGAAGACGCCGATTCCGATGTGGAGGCCAATCACCGCCAGTAGCCACCCTGTCCGCGTTTTTTCCGGCCAGATCAAGATGGGATAGAGGAGTTCTAACAGGAAGAAGCAGATTCCCGCGGCGGGGAGCAACGGCCGAACAATCGTCACCGCCGCCGGATCGAGAAGATCGAAAGGAGGCCTGGTCAGCGCCCGCCAGATGCTCTCCCCATTCCACCAGCCACGGCCGGCCGCTTTCGAGAGACCGCTGAAGAAGTAGATGACGCAAAGGTGCAGTTGCAGTGCGCGCCGCGCGAATCCGTGGAGCGCGGGAAAGCGCGGTCGCTTCCTTCGCCAATGCCAGTCCAAGGCCCATCGGTCCGGCAAGGGCGAAAGTGCGAGATAGACGAGGCCAATAATTGTAAAGGCATCGGCGCCGTACGCGAAAATCACCGAACTCTTCACCACCGCCAGAAAACAAAGCCACGCCGCGAGCGCGGCCCATCGGCAGAGAAAGCCGGCCAGAAGTAGTAGGGCCGACAAGACAAGGACGGTCGACACCAGCAGAAAAATCTGACTTTCATTTAGCCCACTCTTCGTTAACCAGCTGAGGCGCGGAATGAAGGGACTGTCGGCTGCCAGGAGCGCCTCCGAGATGCGGCGGCTTTCCGGACTCAGCATCTGCGCCCAATCGTGGCGGAGCGAGAATTGATAGAGAATGAGCTGGAGGCCGAGCCCAACTCGCAGCACGGCGACCCAATCATTCGACGCTTTCGGAAAGAGCCACGCGAAGAGGTGTCGCATCCGCTCAAGGCCGCTGCGCTCCCGCGCTGGGCGAGAGGTCGAAACTGTAAAGTGGCTTCTCCATTGTGACCGCGTTCGAGCTCTCTGGCGCCGAGAGCTGGCTGAACGTTGCCTTGACGGAAACCGCCGCGGCATGATCGCGCCAGGCCTGCTGCGCGAGTAGCTTCACCAATTCCTCACGCAGAAGATCGATTCGCGTCCGGCCAATCTCATCGAGCAGCCCCGCGAGACGGAGCGCGCTCTCCTTCGATCTGACATGGGGGAGGTCGAATTCGCTGTGCCCGTCAGGAAAAAGAAATTCGAAAGTCAGGCGAGAGGAATCGGAGATATTCGGCGCGAAGAATCCGTAACCGCCTTGAATGCCGGCGTCGTGGAGGTAGGTCGAGACGATCTCTCGGTAGAGACGGCGTGGTTTGAGGTTTTCGCCGAGGATTCCAAGCACGCGATCTTCCACGGCCTGCGCCGGCGCACACCACCCGGGGGGCGCGAGCGTGAGCTTATTCGCGACCAGCCACGAAAATTCGCGGAGCGAGACGAGCGTGATCGCGCACAAATGCAAAGCGAGCGCGCCGACCAAGGCATAGCGCCCGATCCCGACTGGCGCGCCCAATTTCAAAATCCCGCGGAAAAAATCAGCGGCGCAGGGCAGCGACTACGGCTTC
>JBBSEO010000227.1:0-4257 GCA_038239645.1 Chthoniobacterales bacterium
CGGCGAATTGCGCAACCGACGCGCGTATTCGATAAAGCCGCTTCCATTTTATGACGCCCCTCACGACCTGGCTCGGTTATCCATATCCCCTCGGCGCGACGTGGATGAAGGGCGGCGTCAACTTTGCGCTCTTCTCCGAGAACGCGACCTCCGTTGACCTTTGCCTCTTTGACGCGGTCGATTCGGCGGAAGAGGTCGTCCGCGTCCCGATGACGGAGCATACCGACCAGGTTTGGCACGTTTTTCTGCCGGAGGTGCGACCGGGACAAATCTACGCCTACCGCGTTTCCGGGCCTTATCAGCCGGAGCGCGGAATGCGCTTCAACAGTTCGAAGTTGCTGCTCGATCCCTACGCAAAGGCGATCGCCGGGCGCGTGGAGTGGGGCGACGAAATGTTCGGTTACGTCATGGGCGGGGAGAACGACGATCTGATGCGGGACTTTCGCGACGACGCCCGGGGGATGCCGAAGGCGATCGTGCTCGATCATTCCTTTGATTGGGGAGACGACAAACGGATTAGCCGACCGTTAGCGGACTCAGTCATCTACGAAGTCCATGTTAAAGGATTCACCGAGAGGTGGAACGACGTTCCGGAAGAATTGCGCGGAACGTATGCCGGCGTCGGGAGCGCGGCGGCGATTGATTATTTAAAGAAGGTCGGAGTGACGGCAGTCGAGTTGCTGCCGGTGCACGAACACATTGACGACCAGGCGCTCTTCGATCGCGGCCTGGTGAATTATTGGGGTTACAACACGATCGGTTTTTTCGCGCCCGACGCGCGTTATTCCGGGAGCGGGGACCGCGGCGGCCAGGTGCATGAATTCAAGGTGATGGTGCGCAATCTCCACGCCGCGGGTATCGAGGTCATTCTCGACGTTGTTTACAATCACACCGCCGAAGGCAATCGCTTCGGCCCGACGCTTTGTTTTCGCGGGATCGATAACATTTCCTATTACCGTCTCTCGCCCGAGAGCCCGCGCTTTTACCTGGATTTCACCGGCACGGGCAACACGTTCAATCTGCTCAACTCCCGCGCGCTTCAGCTGGTGATGGACAGCCTGCGTTACTGGGTGCTCGAGATGCACGTCGACGGTTTCCGGTTTGACCTCGCCAGCACGCTCGCGCGCGATCACCAGGGCGTGAACAAACTCCACGCCTTTTTCGAGATCATTCACCAGGACCCGGTCCTCTCGCGGGTGAAGTTAATCGCGGAGCCCTGGGACATCGGTGAAGGCGGTTACCAGGTAGGAAACTTTCCGGTTTTGTGGGCGGAATGGAACGGGAAATATCGCGACGCTGTCCGCAGTTTTTGGAAAGGCGATGAAGGCAGAGCGGGCGAGGTGGCGTATCGACTCGCCGGCAGTCCCGATCTCTATCAACACGATGGCCGCCGCCCTTACGCGAGTATCAATTTTGTCACCGCGCACGATGGCTTCACCCTCAACGATCTCGTTAGCTATAACGACAAACACAACGAGGCCAACGGCGAGAACAACATCGACGGCGACAATAATAATCACTCGTGGAATCACGGGGTGGAGGGCCCGACCGATGACGAAGCGATCAATCTCGTGCGCCAACGGCAGCGGCGCAATTTCATCGCCACGCTTTTCCTTTCCCAAGGCGTGCCAATGCTCTGCGGCGGAGACGAATTTGGACGCACGCAGAAGGGCAACAACAATGCCTATTGCCAGGACAACGAAGTCAGTTGGCTGGAATGGTCGGCGCGAACCCGGCCCGATCAGGCGCTGTGGGAATTCACCCGGCGGATGATTACACTGCGGCGGGAACATCCGGTGTTTCGGCGTCCGAAATTTTTTCAGGGGCGCCGGATTCGCGGGAGCGAAATCAAGGATGTGATGTGGTTCAATCCGGGCGGCAACGAAATGAGCGACGCGGAGTGGTCCTCGCCCTTGATCCGCTGTTTCGGGATGTTGCTAAGCGGCGACACGATTGACGTTCTCAGCTTCGAAGGGAAGCCGATCCTCGACGACACTTTTCTTTTCCTGCTCAACGCCCATTACGAATCAATCCCATTCCTGTTGCCCGGCCAGGAAAACCTCGAGTGGGAGTTGATCGTCGACACCGCGATTGAAGATGGATTTTTGCCGGAGCCAGGAAGGTTCGCCTCCGGCGACGACATGATGCTGACCGACAGGTCGGCCGCGTTGTTCCGGCTGGCGCGAGGAGCGCAGGATCGGGCGCGCGAGGAATCGTATAAGAAGCGTCCCTTCGAAATGCCGCATCATTCCGCTGCGACCGCCGCGCCGGAATCTTCCTAGATGAATTGCGACGTTGCGCCGTTTCCGGCGTGACGGCAGACTGCTTTTCATGGAAACGGATCCGCCGCGGCTGCGAATTTTTGCGTTCGCGACCCACGCCGCGCGCGGACTGATTCGCGATCGGGCGATGCGCCGGCGGGTGATGTTTTTCACCGCCCTGGCCGCGATGGTGATGGTGTTTGCCGGCGAGAAACTTTTGCGGACGGTCATCGCGCCGCCCGACCATCCCATCTGGTTTTTGCTCTTCTGGGTGACGTGCGGCTGGGTCACTTTCACCGCGCTATTGCTGGCGTTTTTTGACCTGCTCCTCGTGCGACGCCAAGCGCGGGCGGAACGACACCGGCTGCGCGGGGAGCTGGACAAAGAATGAAGCCGGTGAAGACACGCCCGGAAATGGAAGCGGATGAAGCGCGCCTGTTGGCGTCTTACGCCCAAAAATCTGGCGACTCGCGGGGCCGGGCGCATCCGCAAACGCCCCACGCGCTTCGGACCGAATTCCAGCGCGACCGGGCGCGGATCATTCATTCGCGCGCTTTTCGTCGCTTGGAATATAAGACGCAGGTTTTCCTGAACGGGACCGGCGACCACCTGCGAACACGGTTGACCCACACGATCGAAGTCGCGTCGATCAGTCGCACGATCGCGCGGGCGTTGCGTCTGAATGAAGATCTGGCCGAAGCAATCGCGCTCGCGCATGATCTGGGGCATTCGCCCTTCGGGCATTCCGGTGAAGAGATGCTGGCGGAATGCATGCGGGAATTCGGCGGCTTCGAGCACAACAAGCAAAGCCTGCGCGTGGTCGAATTGCTGGAAAAACCGTATCCGAAATTCCCCGGGCTCAACCTCACCACGGAAGTGCGCGAAGGTTTGCGTAAGGGAACGCTTTCGTCGCTCGAAGCGCAAATCGCCGATCTCGCGGACGAGATTACCTACTACAGTCACGACCTCGACGACGCGATCGACTTCGAGATTTTGAACTCGGCGCAGTTGGAAGAAGTTGCGGTCTGGCAAAAAGCCGCAGCCGGAGTGCGGGCGCGGCATCCGGAAATCCGCGAACCGGAGCTGCACCCGCTCGTTATCCGCGACGTCATCGATCGCGCGGTCATCGACGTGATCGAACGAAGTGCAGAGGCGATCGCGGCGTCGGGCATCATGAGCGCCGCCGAGGTTCGCGACCAAAGCGCGCCGTTAATCGACTACGGGCCGGAACTGGAGAAGGAGAACCGCGCGCTGCGGAAATTTCTCTATCAAAATGTTTATTATCACCCGCGCGTGGCGGAGGTGAATCAGCGCGCGTGCGAGATGTTGCGCGAAGTATTCGAAGCGTATCTCAATGACCCGGCTCAACTCGGCGAGGCCGCGACGCAACGTCTGGAGCAGGAGGGTCTGGCGCGAACGGTCTGCGATTACATTGCTGGAATGACGGACCGATATTTGATCGACGAATTTCGACGGTTGCGCGGGAAATCCGATCCGGGCTAGGCCACGGCATCGCCCGTTTCCTCGCCCAAATATTGGATGACCAGGCGCAGACGCGTATTCAAGTCGAGCGCTTCGAGCACTTCCTGTCGACGGAGCGGATCGACGATAAAAGTCGCGGCCATCAGGTCGGCCAGCATGGTCAGGTCGCTCATCTCTGAAAGGTAGCGATCGACGTTTGCCGGTAGCTGGCGGCCGACTTTTTTGAAGCGACCGTAAAGCTCGAGAACTTTAGCGCCGAGCGCTTCGGTCTCGATCGTCACCTCCTGCTTTTCTACGAGCGGTTCGAGGTGCGCGATGGGGAAGGGATGGACCTGCACGAAGCGATCAAGTCGCACGCGCCGCAAGCCCTGCAGAATCAGGTTGGAAGTGCCGTCGTTCCGTCCGACGCAGGCGCGAATCAAGCCGACGGAAGCGATCGCAAAAAAATCCTCCTCGTTCTGCCATTGTCCCGACTCCGGGCGGATGAGCGCGACGCAAAACATCCGTTCGTGGC
>JBBSEO010000228.1:0-4244 GCA_038239645.1 Chthoniobacterales bacterium
ACGGCGAAAAACAAGAAGTTCGGCGCGATCGATCAGGCGATCGGGAAACAGGGTTGGAAGATGATCTTCTTGCTCCGGCTCAGCCCGGTCGTTCCTTTCAATCTCAGCAATTACTTCTACGGAATTACCGCGGTGAAATTCTGGCCCTATTTTCTCGCGAGCTGGGTGGGAATGCTGCCGGGCACGATCCTTTACGTTTATCTCGGAACGGTGGGCAAGGCCGGCGTCCAGGCCGCGGGCCAAGGTCATCACCGCAGCCCGTGGGAATGGACTGCGCTGGGGCTGGGATTGGTGGCTACGTTGGTGGTGACAATCTGGGTCACGCGCATCGCCAGTAAGGCGCTCAAGCAATCAGTCCCGTCCGGTGGGAAAAAGTGAAGTTGGGCTGCGTTCCGAGGATGAAGTTAGGAGTCGTGGTTAATCCAGCGCTCGACTCGTCGTCGAATCTCATCGCGCACTCTTCTGGTCCCTACCAGTTTTTCTTCGCAGGCAGTGACGATGTAGTCGAAGCGCTCTCGGCGACGAAGCGATCACCGCCCTGATCATTGGGAAACGCCTCGGCCATTTGGCTCCGAGCGCTGTTATGGATGCAGCGAAGAGGACTTTCGCCTTCATGGTGCAGCTCAGGATTACGGAGACGGCGCTTCTTGTCGACGGCGCGGGGCATTTTTGTGTGGCTCGGGGCGCGGAAACGCGACGGAACTGAAGTTGTGGCGAGCGGGAATTTGCTGGATGTTAGGATTAATGGTTTCCCTCGGTGCTGATAATCGCTTTGCTCAAAAGCTGGAAGCGGCGCGGATTCCGCTGCGTCACACGCGCACTGAGGTCCTGCAGGTGAACGTCGGCAAAATCTGCAACCTCACTTGCATTCATTGCCATGTGAACGCCGGGCCGAAGCGGAAAGAGATCATGACGCGCGAGACAGTCGATCGCATCGTCGACTGGCTGGCCACGACCGACATTCCAACCCTCGATCTGACGGGCGGCGCGCCGGAAATGATTCCCGACTTTCGTTATTTGGTGGAACGAGCGAAAGCCTTATCGCCCCCGCGGCATGTGATGGATCGCTGCAACCTCACTATTCTGCTGGAGCCGGGCTACGAAGGACTCGCGGAATTCCTCGCCGAACACGAAGTCGAGATCGTGGCCTCGATGCCGTGTTATTCTCCTGAAAACGTCAATGCCCAGCGCGGCGACGGCGTCTTCGATGCCAGCATTAAAGGTTTGCAGTTACTCAATTCCCTCGGCTATGGATTGCGCGCCGAGTTGCCGCTTCATCTGGTCTACAATCCGAACGGGGCATTTTTGCCCGGGCCGCAGGAAGAACTGGAAGCGGACTATAAACGTGAACTAAAAGATCACTTCGGCATTGTTTTCAACAAGCTCTACACCATCACGAATCTGCCGATCGCCCGCTTCGCCTCCTACCTGAAGAACAACAACAAGTTGGACGAGTATATGCAGTTGTTGATCGAGAACTTTAATCCGGGAACGATTGAAGGCCTGATGTGCCGCAATACGATCAATGTGAGCTGGGCGGGCGAAGTCTTCGACTGCGACTTCAACCAGATGCTGAAGTTGAACTGGCGTGGAACTAACGAGCAAGCGCTCAAGCTCTGGGAGCTGGACCCGGCGATGGTGGAAGAGCGCGAGATTGCCACCGGCGACCATTGCTTCGGCTGCACCGCGGGCGCCGGCTCCAGCTGCGGCGGCGCATTGGTCTAGTTCACCGCTAAGTTAGATAAACTTTCGAGCGCGAGAACCGCGCGTTGCTCTCAGCGAAAAGTTCTCTCACATCATCAGGGTAAAGCTTTCCGTCCCGTTGCGGATGGAATTCGAGCATCAGGGTTCCGCCGGGGGCGAGTTGGTGCGCGCGCACATCATTGATGAAGTATTGCCAGTCTTCCGGCGACCAGGTTTTCCAATCGCCATCGGGACGCCGGGCGATGCGGTGAAAGCAGGTGAGGTAACTCGTGATCAGGTCGAACCTCTCTGCCGGAGCGGGGAGCGGTTGCATCGGCGAAATGCGATGAACCACTCGCTTTACTTTCGTTAGCTCCAAGGCGTCACGAAAAATAGGTTGCTCGTCCAGGTCGAGTCCGATGCCGTCGTGTCCAAGCTGCTTCGCGACGTAGAGAAAAAAACCGGCGCCGCAACCAAGATCAAGAAGGTAACGAGTCGGCGCGCGGTCGAGCGCAAGATCCTGGGCGCGCTCGACGTTGCGTCTGATCCAGAATTTCGTGTCACCGAAGCGATGGACGACTTTTTCTCCCAACGGATATTGGCGGCGCAGGTCCGCCCAGCCCGGATCGCTCTCCAGCCTGGCCAGTAATTTCGCGGAGTCGACCGGATGAAGCAATCGCGCCACGTGCTCGCGCGTGCTGGCGATGATGTCGGGATGGACCAGCTTCCGTAGCTTTCGCTTTAAGTCCAAGGCAACGCCCCCGCTAACAAGAGTTCGTCCACCGTTCAGAAAATCGAGACCATGTTCCCGACCGTGACCAAATCCTTGATCCGGGCGGCATCCCAGTTCGCGGTCCGAATACAGCCATGACTGGCGGCGCGCCCGATCGTCTCCGGATTGTTCGTTCCATGGACACCGACATGGGGTTTGTTCAAGCCCATCCAGAGAACGCCGACCGGATTATTCGGGCCCGGCGGCAGATTATAAAAGTCGTCGGTCTTTTGGCCATGCTGGAGCACTCCTTCATCGTGACGGAAAACCGGGAGAGTCGCGATCCCGAGGATTCTCCAAACACCGATCGGCGCGGGCAGCGTGCTGGAGCCGGGCGTGATCGGAAATTCGGCCACAAGCTGATTGTTCTCGTAGACGAGGAGAAATCTCTCCTTCGTGTCGACGTAAACCTTGCGGTTCTTGAGGCCGGCGCTGACCGGCGCGAATCCCTGGCTCAGGTCTTCAATCTTGAAGGGCAGCACGTTAGGAACTTTGACCGTGTCGCCCGGTTTGAGCTGATCGAGGCTCACGCCGGGGTTCAGCTTGCGGATATAATCTTCCGCCGAGTGAAAACGTTCCGCGACATACTCGACCAGGCTACCGTATTTCATCCCCGGCAGTTTCGCCTGCTCCGACGGCTTGTTGGCCACCGGCCCAATGAAGTTGGTGGCGTCTTCCGGAATGGTGAAATTGGCGAATGTTTCCGGCACCTGATCGACCAGCCACTGATTCACCGCCCCGGTCTGCGGCATGAGGTGCGCCCGTTTGTAGGCCAGGAGCGCTTTGCGAAAAAATTCGCCGCTCTGGCCATCGATCTTCCCCGGCCCGAAATAATTGTTATCGAGGAAAATCTGGAGCTTCGTAATCATTTCCTCGCTCATGTTCGGGAGCGCGACGAGGGCGCGCGGCTCGGCTTTGGTCGCTTTCGGCACGGCGGGCTTCGGCGAAACCGACGGGACAGGCGTGGGCGCGGCGAAGCAGGCCGTTGCGAGAAAAATTGATGAGAGGATGACTCCGCGGAAACTCATGAAGTCCAAGTAATCCCCTCGACTGGTGCAGTAAGCAACCGGGAAACATTCCGCCACGGCACGGGCGCGTGCTTTCGCGGCTGCCGATTCCCCGCCCGCGGAGCGCCGCGGGAATTGCATCGTTCTCGACCCAAACGTGCCGATGAAATACGATTTGGCTTCACCGCCCTCCGCTCTTCGTTCTATGAGATAGCTGCTGTGCCGCATCTGCAAGTGATCGAACATCCTCTGCTCGCATCTTTGCTCACGACGCTGCGGGCGCGGGAAACGGAGCCAAAGGATTTTCGCGCGGCGATGGAACAGATCGGCATCATGTTGCTGACCGAAGCGGCGCGCGACTGGGAAACAACCGAACGAAAGGTCGAAACTCCGCTGGCGCCTTTCGACGGCGTTGCGCTGCGATATCCCGTCGTCTTCGCTCCGATTCTTCGGGCGGGACTTGGTTTGTTAACGGGGATGCAACGACTCCTTCCGGGAGCTAAGGTTGGTCACATCGGACTTTTCCGAGATGAAGCCACGCTTTTGCCGGTGGATTATTATTTGCGACTGCCGCCTGATCTCGTGCGCGCCCAGGTTTTGCTGCTCGATCCTATGCTTGCGACTGGCCACAGCGCGGCCAGAGGAACATTGCAGTTGAAGGAACATGGGGCGCAACGCATTCAATTGCTCTGCGCGGTCGCCTCGGCTCAGGGCGTCGCGCATTTTCATCAGTCGCATCCGGATGTTACCATTTACTGCGCCGCGCTGGATCGGGAACTAAA
>JBBSEO010000229.1:0-4229 GCA_038239645.1 Chthoniobacterales bacterium
CGACCGCGCCCGCGAGCACGCCGATGATCAGCGCGACCTGTTGTTTCCACGGAGTGGCGTCGACGAGCTGGCCGGTCTTCAGATCCTGCAGGTTGTTATTCGCAATCGCGGCGACGTTGAAAACGACGGCAGTCGTGAAAAGCGCGAAAGCCATTAGCGCTTTGGCCGCATCGGGCCCGACGTAGGGTTTCACGCCAACGACCAGGAGCAGCGCCGCGCCAATCACGACGAGAATGCCGATGCCAGAAAGCGGGCTGTTCGACGAACCGATCAGGCCGGCCATGTAGCCGCAGACCGCCGAGACGAAAAAGCTCATCAGGATAACGTAGGCAACGCCGCCGATAACGAGCGTGGTCAAGTGTCCGCCGAGGCCGCTCGTATTCGCGAAATAACCGAGAACCCAGCCGATCGGCAACATGCACGCCAGCGTCACCAAACCGACGATACCGATGGGAATATCACGTTCGGTAATTGGCAAGGTATCGGCCTTTCCGGCCTTGCGCGCGCGATTCGCCGCCATCGCTCCCGCGAGACCACCCGCGACCGGCTTCACTAATTTCAAAAGCGTCCAGATCGCCGAAACGCCGATCGCGCCCGCGCCGATGAATCGCACCTTGTGACTCCACGTGGCCGCGGCCAGTTTAGCCGCGGGCGTGACGAGATCGCCCGTCAGCGCGGAAAAATGCGGCACGCCCCACCCCCAGCCGATGATCGCGCCGAGGAGCATCGCAACACCAACTGCGATGCCGCAAAGGTGCCCGATCGCAAGGAGAGCAAACGATAAGGAAAAATCATAGCCGCTCACCGCGCCGCGCCGGCCAATCCGAAAATTCTGTGCCACGTCGGCAGCGAACAACTGCGTTTGCGCAATGACAAAAAAAGCCGCCGCGACAATCGATCCCCAAACCACCGCGAGCAGACCGGAGCGGCCGTGTTCGACATCCGCCGCGTGTTTCGAATCGCCGCTGCTGCCGACCTTCAGCACTTCGGCACAGGCCACGCCTTCGGGGTAGGGTAGATCGGAATTCGTCACCAACGCCCGCCGCAGCGGAATGGAATACATCACGCCGAGAATGCCGCCGAGCGCGCAGATCAGAAACGAAATCCAGAAGGGAAATTCCGTCCACCAGCCGATCATGATTAACCCCGGGAGCACGAAAATGATCGAGGAGAGCGTGCCCGCAGCCGAGGCGACCGTTTGCACGATATTGTTTTCCTGCACGGTGGCATCGCGGAAGCCGCGCAGGAGCGCCATCGAAATGACCGCAGCGGGGATCGAGGTGGAAAACGTCAACCCGGCCTTGAGGCCGAAATAGACGTTAGCCGCGGTGAAGACCAACGTGATGATGATGCCGATGATGATACCGCGGACGGTGAGTTCTTTTTGCATAGAGTGGCCGAAGCGAACGCAGGATAGAGAGGAATCGCTTGCGCGGTCAAGAAGCGGTCGTGCCCGGGAAAATCTTGCATCCTGGCGGCGCGCCGTATCGAAGATGCAACGATGAACGTGCCTGCGGAACGAGTGCGCATCCTGAATGAGCGTCCAGAACGCCCCGGCGCTTACGTCCTTTACTGGATGCAGCAATCGCAGCGCGCGCGATGGAATCACGCGCTGGAGTATGCGGCCGCGCGCGCGAACGAGCTCGGGTTGCCGCTGGTCGTCTGCTTTGGGCTAACGACTTATCCGGAAGCGAACGCGCGGCATTACACTTTTATGCTCGAAGGGTTGGTCGAAACGAAACGCACGCTGGAGAAACGTCGGATCAAATTCGTCTTGCGGCGCGGCGAGCCTGGCGCCGTCGCGCTGCAGTTGAGTCGTCGCGCGGCCCTGCTCGTCTGCGACCGCGGTTATCTTCGCGTGCAAAAAATGTGGCGTCGGACGGTCGCGGAGAAGGCGCGCGGCGCCGTCGTAGAAGTGGAGAGCGATGTGATTGTCCCGATCGACGTCGCATCCAACAAACGCGAGTTCGCCGCGCGGACCTTGCGTCCGAAAGTGACGCGCGTTTACGAAAATTTTTTGCGACCCGTGAAAGCTGTGCGCCTGAAAAAATCCCCGCTGAATCTGCGTTTGAAAAGCCTGTCGTTGAACGATCCGGCGCGGCTCGTTCGTCAACTGACGGTCGACCATTCCGTCCCAGCCGTGTCGGAATTCTTCCGTGGCGGAACGGGGGAGGCGGAACGGCGTTTCCGAAAATTTCTGCGCGTCGGGTTGCCAGATTATCGCAAACATCGCAACCAGCCGCAGACCAACGATGTCTCGCAGATGAGCAAGTATTTGCACTTCGGCCAAATCTCACCGCTGTGGCTGGCGCTCGAAGCGCGCAAACAGAAATCGCCGGGCAACGTCTCCGTTTTCATCGAAGAACTTCTCGTCCGTCGCGAGCTTTCGATGAACTTTTGCGAGTTCACCGCGAATTATGACGACTACGCCTGCCTCCCGCAATGGTCGCGTAAAACCCTAACGATACATAAACGAGATCGCCGTTCGCCGACCTACACCCGCGCCCAGCTCGAGGGGAGCGAGACCTACGACCCGTATTGGAACGCCTGCATGACCGAGATGCGCGTGACCGGTTTCATGCACAACTACATGCGGATGTATTGGGGCAAAAAGATCATCGAATGGTCGCGCACGCCGGAAGAGGCGTTCGTCACCGCGCTGGCGATCAACAACAAATTTTTTCTCGACGGGCGCGACGCGAACTCGTTCGCTGGCGTGGCCTGGTGTTTCGGCAATCACGACCGGCCGTGGGGCGAGCGCGAAATTTTTGGCAAGGTTCGCTTCATGAACGCCGCGGGGCTCGAACGGAAATGCGATATTCGCGCCTACGTCGACAAGGTGAACAAGCTGGCGAAGAAAAGTGAAAAGCAAAATTGAGCGAGTCCTGCTCGAACTCGCGGCGAAACGCGCCCCGTTAACGTTTTGCCCCTCGGAAGCGGGACGCGCGCTGACGGGCGACTGGCGACCGCTGATGGCCGAGGTTCGGGACGTCGCCAGCGATCTCATTTCACAAGGGAAACTGGACTGGCGCGGAAAGATTGTTGCGATCGAAAACGCGCGCGGTCCCGTCCGCCTGCGCCAGCATCGTTAAAAGAACCGTTGCGGATTTTCGGCGAGATAGTCTTTCATTTCGCGCAGGAACGGTTCGCTAAAACTCTTCAACTTCTGCTGGCCGACACCGCTGATTTCACCGAAAGCCGTTCGGGTTTGCGGATATTCGCGCGCCATCAATCGCAGACTCGCATCGGAAAAAATCACGTAGGCCGGAACATCGCGCTCATCAGCGATCTTTCGCCGCAGTTCGCGCAGGCGATCAAAAAGAACCTCGTCGCATTCGATTTCGCCCGCCCGCTTACGGCGCTGCTTCCGGGGAGCGCTGGAGACGGTTTTCGTCAGCGTAACCGGAGTGCGGCCGCGCAGAGTCTGCATTCCGAAATCGGTCACTTGCAGAGTGGCGAATTTTCCCGGCGCAGCCTCGACCAGGCCAAGACGCAGAAGTTCACGCCCAATCGTTTGCCATTCCTCGCGTTTCAGATCGCGACCGACGCCGAAGGTCGAAAGTCGATCATGTCCGCGGCGCGTGATCGCGTCGCTCTCCGCGCCGACCAGAACGTCCGCGATGTGATTGAGGCCAAAGCCGAAACCATGCGACGAAAAGACGCGATGGACGCAGGAGAGAAATTTCTGCGCCGCGATCGTTCCATCGAACGTTTCCTGCGGCTCGAGGCAATTATCGCAGCCCTCGCACGGCACGGCGGCAAATTTCTCGCCAAAATAAGCGAGCAGGGTGGCGCGACGGCATTCCCGCGTTTCCGCGTAACCGATCATCGTGCGCAGCTGTGCGTGCGCGATCGCCTGCTCCTTCTCGCTTTTCTCTTCAATAAAGCGGCGCTGCTTGACGACGTCGCTGGCGCTGAAAAGCAAAACGCAGTCAGCTGGGAGTCCGTCGCGCCCGGCCCGCCCCGTTTCCTGGTAGTAACTTTCGATGTTCTTCGGCAGGTCGTAGTGTACGACATAGCGCACATTTGGTTTGTTGATTCCCATGCCGAAGGCAATCGTCGCCGTAATCACCCGGACCTCATCGCGCAGGAACGCTTCCTGGTTGCGCGAACGCAGCTTTGCCTCCATCCCGGCGTGGTAAGGGCGCGCCTTGATTCCGTCGCTCGTTAGTTTTGTCGCCAGGGTTTCGGCGGTCTTGCGGCTGGCGCAATAAATGATGCCGCAGTCG
>JBBSEO010000230.1:0-4204 GCA_038239645.1 Chthoniobacterales bacterium
ATGCGCGCGAAAGACCGATTCGAGCACGCGCACCGTCGTGGTGCCGACGGCGATGAGTCGCTCCGCCTCGCGAATCCTCGCCGCTGCTTCAGCGGAGAGGACGAAATTTTCCGGATGCATCTCGTGCGCGGTGATGTCCTCCGTTTTGACCGGACGAAAAGTGCCGGTGCCGACGTGTAGCGTTACCGTGGTGTGCGTCAGCTGGCGCAGAATCTCCCTGGTGAAATGCAGTCCCGCGGTCGGTGCGGCAAGTGAACCATCGCATCGAGCGTAAACAGTTTGGTAACGGTCGGCGTCTTCCGCTTCCGGCTCACGTCGCAAATATGGCGGCAACGGCATCGAGCCGCCGCGGTGCAAATCGATCTCGCGCTCGAGAATCACCTCACGCGCGCCGTCGGGAAGACGTTCGCCCGGTTCCGCGCGCACGCCGGCGATCAAGGTCGGCCCGCGAAATTTTCGGCCCGGCTTCACCAGCGCCTTCCAACGCCGCGGGGCAAGCCTTTCCAGGAAAAGAAAGTCGAGCGTGCCGTCATCCGACAGGCGCCGGGCCGCCAGCACCTTCGAGTCATTCAGGACCAGCAGATCGGATGGCGCGAGGACGTGAGGCAGATCGACGAAACGCGCGTGCTCGATCGTTTCGCTGGCGCGACGTAACACCATCATCCGGGAATCTTCCCGCCGTGACGCCGGCCTTTGCGCGATCAGCTCCGGCGGCAGGACAAAATCGTAGTCGTTCAAGCGGAAACTCACGCCGACATGATCAAAGGATTTGCCCAACGACGCAAAAAAATGACAGGATCGATTCCGTGCTTCAGCCCGGCCTTGAAATCGTTGTGGAGAAATTAAAAGAAATCCGTGATGGCGGCGGTCGGCGCCCGACTCTTTCGCGCGAACGTTTGCTCAGCCTGATCGACGCGCGGCTCGAACACGCCGCGACCAATCCGCGTTCGCGCCTGGAAGTCTTGCAGGACGAAGTTTGCCACTGCGCGAAATGCCCGCATCTCGCGCAATCGCGCACCCAGACCGTCTTCGGCGTCGGCAATCCGAAGGCGGAGTTGATGTTCGTCGGCGAAGCGCCGGGTGCGGAAGAGGATTTGCGCGGCGAACCATTCGTCGGCCGCGCCGGCCAGCTTCTCACGCGCATCATCGAAACGATGGGCTACTCCCGCGCGGAAATTTATATCGCGAACATTCTGAAATGCCGGCCGGACATGCCGCCCGGGTATTCCGGGAATCGACCGCCGACTCCGATTGAGATGGCGACGTGCATTGGATATTTGCGAGAGCAAATCGCGATCGTGCGGCCCAAGGTGCTCGTCGCGCTCGGCGCCACCGCGGTGGAAGGATTGCTCGGCACGCGCAGCACCATGCGCGAAGTCCGCGGCCGCTGGCAGACTTTCAACGACACCCCGCTGATGATCACTTATCATCCCTCGTATTTGCTGAGGAACCAGACGCTCGAGGAAAAGCGCAAGGTTTGGGAAGACATGCTCCTCGTCCTCGAGAAGCTCGAGCGGCCGATCAGCGAACGGCAGCGCAATTATTTTCTCTAGCGCTGCTCCAGGCGCGCCCGCGCGGAACGCAAGCGACTCCGATTGGCGAGCGTGATCGTCGCCGATGCGGTAATTTTCCGCACCTCCGCCCGCGGAACTTTGATCCGCTCCCGCAAGGCCCGCAGTCCATTCTCTTGCAATAAGTCCAGGGTTCGCGCTCCGATCAACGCGGGCAGCACACTCGCGATCCGAATCCGCGGCGCGTTGATCGCGATGCAATATTCCAGGCCGGCATCCAGCCCGCCGCGCGCTTCGTCCATCCAGCGCCGATGGATCGGGAGAAACTTTTCCGGCGCGTCGAGCAGCTGCGCCGCTGTGATCTTTTCCGCGCGCAATTCCTCCTCCGGAAAATAGCAACGCCCTGCGCGCAGGTCGCTCCCGGCATCGCGCAGGATATTGATTAACTGCAGACCGCAACCGTATTTCCGGCCGAGCGTTTTCATTTCCTCGGGATCGCGAACAGTGAAACCTGGCACCTTACGCAGACACAGGTTCGTCCAGAATTCGCCGACACAACCAGCAACCAGATAGGTGTATTCGCGCAAATCCTCCGCCGTCGACAACGCGGTCAGCGGGCCCGATGGCCACCGCGTCAGGTCGATCCGCTGCCCCTGAATAATAATCGCGAGCAAGCGCCGAATCTCGGCCCGATCGTCCGCGACCGTTTGCTCGAGATTCTGGAACATTTCCGCCCCGCCGGAGATCAGTTCCTTTTCCGGCTCGTTCTGTTGCCGCGGGACGAAATGCGCGCGTAATTTTTCCGCGACCTCGCGACCATCGCTCTTTCCCGCCACCGCCTCCGCAAAACCATCGAGCATTTCCACCCGCGTCGCTGATTCGATCGCTTCCGTATCGGCGATGGTGTCGCTTGTCCGCGCCAGCAGATAGGCGAGCCCGACCGGATCGCGCAGCGGCCGCGGCAAGGCCTGAATCGAGAGATAAAAAGAACGCGAAACGGAACGGAGCAGTTCGTTCTTCACGGCGTCACACTTCGAATCGCAATCAAGCGCGGATCATCCTGCCCGAATCCCATCTGCGCGGCCGCATCCAGATAGACGGCATTGCCGCTGATCGGCACCAGGCTCGCGCTGCGCCGCCAGCGATCGATCGCCCGCATCGCCAGCGCGTCGATCGCCACCGGATCGCGGCTCGCGTAGAGCGTGCCGTGATCAACCTGGAACTGTGGATGACCCTGGGGACCGCCCGCATACTCCGCGACGAGCCCGTCCATCAGATTGAGCACCACCTTTTTCGAAACCGTGCTGCTCGCATAAACTTCGGCCAGACTTCCCGAGCCGAATCGGGTGCCCTGCGTGAAACGACGCCAGTTATCCATGTTTTGGATCGTCATGTTGTAAATGCAGCCCGCCACCCCCAGCCCTTCGTTATCGCTCATCACCGGCACATTCACCACCTTCGTCACCTCGCGCGACAGGATCCGCGCAAAATGACTAATCGTACTCGCATTGACGTCGGTCCCCAGCGGCGCCGCCGGAATCGAAAGGAAATCGAGATCGCCCCAGATCAACTTTCCGAGCAACGGCGCGCTGATTTCCGTTTTCGGATCATAACCATCCTTCGGCGCAATCCCGGCGACGCGATAACCCAACCGACCGGTGAATCCCGCGGACTTCATATGGTTGAGATCCCGGTCCCAGACGATAATGTTTCCGCGCGGCACTCCCGCCGCGGCGAGACCATCGGCGATTGCATCCACGACTTCGCGGTGGGTGCTGAACGTATCTCGACCTTCCGCTGAAATCTTGATCCCGACCTTGTCCTGCGGCGAAACCAGCGACCGCCAGGCTCGCGCGACATCCGGTTGTCCCGTTGCCGACGTCACCAGCCGGTTCACCATCTGATGCACCAGCGCCCGGTCGACGTGGTAATGTTTGATCGCCGCCGCGTCGTGCGCGACGTAAACGATTGAGGGCGGCGGCGCGACCGTTTGCGCGGCGGCACTGGCCGCGAGAAGCAAGAATGAAAGAAGAAAACGCACGCGAAGCCGAGTTTAGGGGAGAGCCCGCGGGCCACAACCCCATGCGGCATCTCTACGTGCATTTCCCGTTCTGCGCACGCATTTGCCCGTACTGCGCTTTCTATAAAACACGCGCGACCGCGCCTGAGTTCGGCGACTTTTGTCAGGCGCTCATGCTCGAAATGTCCCGCGTGCGCGAGATTTTTCCCTGGGAACTCGAAACGATCTTTTTCGGTGGCGGCACGCCCACGGCTCACTCCACCGCGCAGTTGCAAACGCTTTGCGCCCATCTCCGCGCGACGTTCGAGCTTTCCGCGTTACGCGAATGGAGCACGGAGGCGAATCCCGGCAGCGTTTCGATACGAAAGGCGACGGCGTTACGACACAGCGGGATTACCCGCGTGAGCCTGGGCGTGCAGAGCTGGGACAACGATCTGCTGAAGTTGCTCGGGCGCGAACACGACGCGGCCCAGGCGGAAGAATCTTTTCGGATTTTGCGCACCGCCGGTTTCGAAAACGTCAGCATCGATCTCATGTTTGCCTTGCCGGGCCAGACCGAAGCGCAATGGCGGGAGACGCTCGTCCGTACGATCACGCTCCAACCCGAACATATCTCGACTTATTGCCTCACCTATGAAGAGGAGACCGAGTTTCTCGCGCGCTTCGCTCAGGG
>JBBSEO010000231.1:0-4158 GCA_038239645.1 Chthoniobacterales bacterium
CATCTGGTCCCTTTTGGCGAATACATTCCGTTCCGCTATTCGTTTCCCCTGTTCGCGAAAATCATCGGCGATCAGGTGCCGGGAGATTTTGACCGAGGACATGATTACACCCTCTTCGAGCTGCCGAACGGCGGTCCTCGCCTGGCGCCGCTGATTTGTTTCGAGGACACGATCGGCGATTTGACGCGGCAATTTGTGCGGCGGGGCGCTGATCTGCTCGTGAACGTGACGAACGATGGTTGGTTTTTGCAGTCCGCCGAATCGCGACAGCATCTGGCGAACGCAGTTTTCCGTTGCGTGGAAAATCGCCGACCGCTGGTCTGCGCGGCCAATACGGGCGTTACCGCGATGGTGAACCAGGCGGGACGCGTCACGGAAATTCTCCGCGACGGCGGGAATATCTTCGACGAGGGAACGCTGGTCGGGGCCGTTACCCTGCCGGTAAATCCGCCCATGACTTTTTACACGCGGCACGGTGAGTTGTTCGCAAAGATTTGCGCTCTGATCGCAGTGGCATTCATCGGCATCCGGCTCATCGGGCGATGGCGAAGGCCGTCAGGCGTGGCCTGAGTATCGTCCCCGCTTGCGCGGCGGGGAAAACGGCGCTAATTCCGCCTCAGTAACGTTCTGAGTGATCCCGTTTTGGATTTGTATAATTCCAACGGCACGCTCCTGGCCTCGAATAATAATTGGAAGGATTCGCAGGAAGCGGCGATTGCCGCGACCGGGAACGCGCCGCCGAGCGACGCGGAATCGGCCTTGCTCGTCACGCTGACGCCGGGCAATTACACCGCGATCGTCCACGGCAACAACGGCGGGACCGGCGTCGCATTATTCGATTTCTTTACGCTCCAGTAGGAAAAGCGGGCTTTTTGGAGTTGCTTCTTTAACCTTCTTGCATCGACAAGTCCCGTCGCTACAACTAACGACGTGAACTCGGAGCCAGTCATTGCCGTTGCCGGGCTGCGGAAATCGTATGACAAGGTCGAGGCCGTGCGCGGTCTCGATTTTGCAGTTCAGCCCGGGGAAGTCTTCGGTTTGCTTGGACCCAACGGCGCCGGGAAGACCACCACGGTCGAGATTCTGGAAGGTCTGCGGCCGCGGAGCAGCGGCGACGTCCGCGTCCTTGGCCTCGATCCTGATAAGCAAAAGAAAGACCTGAAGGACCGCATCGGCGTCTGCCTGCAGGCGACGAATCTGCCGGACAAAATGCGCGTGAGCGAGGCGCTCGCGCTCTTCGCGGCCTTTTATTCCCGCACGGTGGATGGCGAAGCGCTCTTGCAGCGGCTGCAGCTCTGGGAAAAACGCGAGGCCGCCTACGCCACGCTTTCGGGCGGCCAGAAACAGAGACTAGCGATCGCGCTCGCGTTGATTAACGAGCCACAACTTCTGTTCCTCGATGAGCCGACCACCGGACTCGATCCGCAGGCCCGCCTTGAGATCAGAGATCTTCTGGCCGAACTAGCGGCCGAGAAACGAACAATCGTTATGACCACCCATTACATCGAGGAGGCCGAGCGCCTATGCGATCGTGTCGCGATCATTGATGCGGGTAAAATCATCGCGCTCGGTTCACCGCGCGAGCTCCAGGAGAATAGTGCCGAAAAATCGATGATCGAGATTCGCCTGAGCGCGGCTTTGCGCGGCGAGCTCCCGAATTTCGCGGACGCGCTCAGCGCGCAGATCGGAGACGACGGGAGGGACGTGCGGGTGCAGTCTTCGCGGCCGGCCCGCACGCTGGTCGAGTTGGTGAAATGGATCGACGCGCAAGGTTACGAGCTCGAGGACGTGATCCTGAAACGTCCGACGCTCGAAGACGTCTTCATCGAGATGACCGGGAAGAAGTTGCGGGAATAGGGCACGCTCATGAAAGCCTTCGTTGCTCTCCTTAAAATCGACCTGAAGCTGGCCGCGCGGAATCGCAGCGTCCTCTTCTTCAATCTGCTCTTCCCTCTCGTCTTCTTTTTCATGTTCGCGCAGATGTTCGATGCGAAGCAGGGCAACATCATTCTGCTGGTCGTTACCATGGTGACGGTGATCGGCATTCTGGGTAACGGTTTGTTCGGCGCCGGCATTCGCGCGGTGCAGGAACGGGAGGAGAATATTCTGCGTCGCTACAAGGTCACTCCCATCACGCCCGTGCCATTGATCGCAGCTTCGATGATCACCGGCGTGCTGATCTTTTTGCCCACGCTCGTCGTCATCCTGCTTCTCTCCTGTCGGGTCTACGGGATGGCATTTCCGCATAATTGGCTGACGCTTTTTGTCTTCGTCGCCGTTGGCACCCTCGCCTTCCGGGCCATCGGCTCGATCGTGGCCGCGGTCGTCAACACCACGCAGGAAGCCACCATCCTGACGCAATTGATCTATCTGCCGATGCTCTTTCTCAGTGGCGCGACCATTCCCCTCTCCGTTTTCCCGAAGTGGGCCCAAGTCCTGACTCAATTTGTGCCGGCGACCTATCTTATGAACGGGATCGCGGGCATTTTGCAACGGGGCGAATCTCTGGCCCAAAACTGGAAATCGGTCGTTGCCCTTTTGGTCACGGCAATCGTGGCCTTGTTCATCGCGACCAAGATTTTCCGGTGGGAGAAGGAGGAGAAGTTGCGCGGTTCGGCCAAGCTCTGGGTCGTCGCGGTTCTCCTGCCCTTCCTCCTCCTCGGCGGCTACCAGGCGTGGAGCAAACAGGAACTAACGAAAGCTAAACTGCTGGCGCGCGATCTTCGCCGTGGCCGGAGCTGGCTGATCGAGAACGTGCGCATTTTCGTCGGCGACGGACAGGTGATCGAAAATGGCTCAGTCCTGATTCGCGGCGGTAAGATCGAAAAGGTCTACGAAGGCACGGCGCCCGACGCCAAACAATTGAACGCCGAGAAGATCGAGGGATCCGGCAAAACGGTTTTACCCGGCCTGATCGACGTCCACGTTCACCTCGGTGCTCCGGGTGGATTTTATTCCGATAACGCGCGTTACGCCGACCCCAAGAACCCCGAACGAGCGCTGGAGGCATATTTGTACAGCGGTGTCACTGCCGTTCGCAGCGCCGGCGATGCGCTCGATACCATGCTCAATCTCAGGCAGCAGTTCGGTAGCGGCGAACGTCTCGGGACCGATCTCCTTTTTTGCGGCCCGATGTTCACGGCTGAGGGCGGACACGGAACGGAGTATTTCAAGAATGTCCCGGAAGCGATCCGTTCTCGTTTGCTGGCACAGTCTGTTCGCATTCCGAAGAGTGCGGAGGAAGCGCATCAACAAGTTGACGATCTCGCCGCCCAAGGCGTTAACGCGATCAAGATTATCCTCGAAGCAGGAGTTCCAGCTTATCCTTTTAATAGGCTGGACATTAATCTCGCCCGCGCCGTCGCGGACGAGGCGCGGGCGAAACAGTTGCCGGTGGCGGTCCATACGGGTTCCAGCCAGGACGTTGTCGATGGCGTGGCCATTGGCGCCAGTTCGATCGAGCACGCTTCGGCGATTCCGGACGCGACGATCGCGGAAATGAAAGCGAAAGGAATCGCCTACGACCCGACCCTGAGTGTGGTCGAGGGATTTACTAACTTCGCCAAGGGCGATACTTCCCTGCTCAAACGTTCGCTTCTCCAACAGGCCGCGCCCAAGGATTTGCTCGCCGGCACGGAGCAGGCGCTGACCAGCGCCAAGCTCAAAGAGTATCGGGAAGCGATCAGCAAATATCCCATGTCGTTAGCCGATTCGAGCCAGAATCTGATCAAAGCCTGGCAGGGAGGCATCATCCTCGTGACTGGCTCCGACGCCGGAAATCCGCTGGTGATGCACGGGCCTACGGTCCAGCACGAGATCGAACTCTGGGTCGCGGCGGGAATTCCCGTGCCGGTGGCCCTCCAGGCCGCCACCCTTAACGGCGCGAGGCTTCTCCGCATCGACAACCGCGTCGGAACGGTCGTCGCGGGCAAGGAAGCCACGCTCTTACTGGTCGACGGCAATCCACTCCAGGATGTGAAAGCCCTCTCGGCCATTTCCACGGTCTTCTTCAAAGGCGAGCGCGTGGCGCGAGCGGACATTTTCGAGCAGAAATAGATAACCTTCCCGCTTTCGCTTCTGAGACCTAACGAGATGTTCGACGCTTCTCCCGGAAGCGTCTCTCAAGGTCGCGCGTTCATAATGACTACATATCGTTAG
>JBBSEO010000232.1:0-4135 GCA_038239645.1 Chthoniobacterales bacterium
ACCAACGGCAATCCGAGCAAACTCCGTCCACCGAGTTGAAGAAGATCGAAAGCGTAGAGAAGCAGCGGAGCCCTCTCGCTCGCGTTTTCCATGTTCTGGAGCAGTTGGAAGGAGGATCGACCCTCGTCGTCCAGCGCCACGACTTCCGAGTCGATCAGATACTCGTCCGCCGCGATCGCCGCGCACGCACTCGCCATCTCCGGGAAACGCTTGTTCAGGTTATTTTGGTTGCGCGAGAGAAGCTCGATCTTGCCGCGATTTTTGATCACCAGCGCGCGGATACCGTCGAACTTCAATTCGTAGAGCCAATCGCCCACCGTCGGCGGCTCCTCGACCAAGCGGGGCTTCATCGGTTCGACAAAAGCGGCGCGCGCTTTCGGAAGTTTTCCCAATCCTTTCGGCTCGATCGTTTCCCTCTTTTTCTTCCCCTTGTTGGAAGCCGCGCGCGCGATCCGCGCCTTGAACGAATCCTTTTTCCCGGGCCGATTCGATTGCCACTCTGCGTCGCGATCGGAAGCGATTTGTTTCATCGTCCGGCCGCTCGTCACCGATTGATCATCTCGTTTGGCGGAAAGCGGTTTCATTCCCCCGCCCGTCTTCATCAGTAGCCACTGATTCTTGCCGCCTTCGTTCTTGATCCGAATCAGGGCCCATTCTCCCTGGATTTTTTCGCCGTGCAGAATGACGTGAAATTTTCCCGCGCGCAGTCCCGCCAGCGGACTCTCGGCGTGCGTGACCTCGTAGGTGCCGCGATCCCACACCATCACGGTGCCGCCGCCATATTGACCCGCGGGAATGATGCCCTCGAAATCCGCGTAGTCGAAGGGATGATCTTCGACCTCAACCGCGAGATGCCGTTCCGCCTGCGCCCAGGGTAAACCTTTTGGCACTGCCCACGACTTCAGAACCCCCTCCATCTCGAGGCGGAAATCGTAATGCAGCCGGGTTGCGTCGTGCTTCTGGATGACGAAGCGGAGCGCCTTTGTCTTCTTCCCGGCTTGTCTGCCCGCCGGCTCGGCCGTGACTTTGAAATCGCGTTTGCGCTTATACTCGCTCAATCCCACGCGGCGAATTTAATCGCAGCGGAGAGCGGGGAAACAAAGATTTCCGCCTAGGCGGCCGCTTCTTCAACCGGCGTCTGCGAAGCTTCGTTAGCGAGCGGTTCGCCCACAAGATAACGAGTGAAACGCCGCACCACGATGTTCTCGCCCAGCTCCGTGATTTTAGAGCTGACCAATTCCTTGATCGTCTGGTCCGGGTTCTTGATGAAACCTTGTTCGAGCAAACAGACCGTGCTGTAGAATTTATCGAGCTTCCCTTCCACGATCTTGCTCACGATCGCTTCCGGCTTTCCTTTCACCTGGGCCGAATAAATTTCGCTTTCCGATTCGATCAGCGCACCGGGAACATCCTCGCGGCTAACGTAAAGTGGGTGCGCTGCGGCGATGTGCAGGGTGATGTCCTTCACGAACTCGCGGAAATTTTCGTTCTTCGCCACGAAATCCGTCTCGCAATTCACCTCCACCAGCACGCCGACTTTTCCCTGGAGATGAATGTAGCTGGCCACAATTCCTTCCTTCGTCGCGCGCGAAGCTTTCTTGCCCGCGCTGACGATTCCTTTCGTGCGCAGGATCGCTTCGGCCTTGGCCAGATCGCCCTGAGCCTCGGTCAGCGCCCGTTTGCAATCCATCATCCCCGCGTTGGTTTTATCGCGAAGCTCTTTGACTACCTTGGGATCAATTTGCATGGGAACAGAGAATCGAATGATTCCGAAAAATTGACGAAACTAAAGCCTGATTAGGCCGAGACGCCGGCCATTTCCGCCTGCGCGGCCGAATGAGTGTCGCCGCTCGCCGCCACGATCGCATCCACCAGCTTCTGCAGGATAACGCGGATAGCGCGAATGGCGTCGTCGTTGCCCGCGATCGGATAATCGATCACGTCTGGATCAGCATTCGTATCGACAATCGCCACCGTCGGGATATTCAGCCGGCGCGCTTCCAAAACGGCGTTCTGCTCGCGCGTCGTGTCCACCACCACGAGCGTGTCAGGCAGCTTATCCATCTCCAAAATTCCTTCGAGGTTCCGGCGCAATTTTGCCGCCTCACGATTGAGGGCCGCGATTTCCTGCTTGCCCATCTTCCGATACTCGGGTGATTGCTCGATCTGCTCGATATACTTCAGGCGGCCGATGCTTTTCCGGATTGTCGCCAGATTCGTCAGCGTCCCGCCCAGCCAGCGCTGATTAACGAAAAACTGGCCACACGCCATCGCCGCTTCCTTCACCGCCTCCTGCGCCTGCTTTTTGCAGCCCACGAAAAGAATCTTGCCGCCGCGCCGCGTCACTTCCTGGAGATAATCGGTCGCGCGTTGAAGCTGCTTCACCGTCTCATCGAGATTGATGATATAGATTTGATTTTTCTTCTCGAAAATATAGGGACGCATTTTCGGATTCCAGCGCTTCGTCTGGTGCCCAAAATGCACGCCGGCTTCCAGAAGTTCCGGCACTAACTCAGTCGTATCGGCCATAGGTAAAAATCAAAGCGCCCGCGCACTGGCGGGCGGACGGGCAAGATGCACGAGGCACGCGCGAAAGGCAACCGGAATGTTCGTCCTACGCGTCCTGCTCGGTTCGGCGCGCCCAAAGCCAGCAAAGATCGGAAAGCCGGTTCAGATAACGCAGAATTTCGACGTTAAAGTGCGGGTCATCCCGCATTAATGCCGCCACCCGTCGTTCCGCCCGGCGGCATGTCGTCCGCGCAAAATCGAGCGTCGCCGCCCCGCTGGATTTCCCAGGAACAACCCAATCCTTGGGATAGAGCGATTTATCTTTTTCCAGATCATCGATCAGGCTGGTAAGCCGATCCACCATCGCGCCGGTCGTCAAAGCGAACCCGTCCTTTTGATAACGCGCGAGGTCTTCCGGCGCAGTCGCCAGTTCACCCATGACCGTGATCAATTCCTTCTGCGCGGCCAGAATTGCTTCGCGAATCGTCGGATCGGCTGCACTGGCCCGCGCCAGTCCGAGCGCGCTGGTTACTTCATCCACGCAACCGTAGGCATCGACCCGGTGATCGGTCTTTGAAACGCGCCGCCCATACATGAGCGAGGTTTCGCCCTTGTCACCGGTCTTCGTTGCGATCGACATAAAAAATCGAGCCGTCGAATCAGCCTACGCCAACTCGACGGCTCGCATAATTTTTCGAGTGCTTAACCGATCGCGGGTTGCGGTTCGGGCTCTTCCATCACCGGCTGACCAACCGGTTCGCCTTTTTCGATCAGGCGAATACCGCGGTGTTTCGGGAAACCGCTGCCGGCCGGAATGAGATGACCCATGATCACGTTTTCCTTGAAGCCCCGCAGACGATCGACCTTGCCGAGCGTCGCCGCTTCGGTCAATACGCGCGTCGTATCCTGGAACGAAGCCGCGGAGATAAAACTGTCGGTCTCGAGCGAAGCCTTGGTGATGCCAAGCAACACGGGATCAGCTTCCGCCGGCTTACCGCCCTGCTCTGTCACGCGATTATTTTCCGCGGCGAAATCGAGCTTGTCGACCTGATCGCCCCAAAGCAACGCCGTGTCGCCCGGGTCGGTGATCTTCACCTTGCGCAACATCTGGCGCACGATGATCTCAATGTGCTTGTCGTTAATCTCGACGCCTTGCAGACGATAAACTTCCTGTACTTCGTTCACGAGATGCTCCTGCAAATCCTGCGGTCCGCAAACCTCGAGGATTTCGTGCGGCACCATTGGACCTTCCGTTAATTGCGAGCCCTTCTTCACGAAATCGCCCTTGAAGACGATGATGTGCTTCGTCAGCGGAATGAGATGTTCTTCCTCATCGCCAGTATCGACGTCCTTAAGAATTAACCGGCGCTTGCCGCGGACGGTGCCGCCGATTTCGACGATGCCGTCGATCTTCGCGATTTCGGCCGCGTCTTTGGGACGGCGCGCCTCGAACAGCTCGGCCACGCGCGGCAGACCACCCGTGATATCTTTCGTTTTCGCGACCTTTCGCGGCGTTTTCGCCAGCAGGGCACCGGCGCGAATTTTATGGCCTTCGTCGACGATGACGTGCGCGCCCGCCGGAATGGAATAGCTCGCCAACACTTCTTTTTTCTCGCCCACGACCACG
>JBBSEO010000233.1:0-4117 GCA_038239645.1 Chthoniobacterales bacterium
CGCGACTTTTCACGGTTACTCGTGCGCGATCTCGAGCCGGAGGATTGCGTCGTGCAATCGATGCCGGACGTCAGCCCGACGAAATGGCACCTTTCGCACACCACGTGGTTTTTCGAGACCTTCGTCCTGAAAAAATTTCTCGCCGGCTACGTCCCAGCCGTCCCGGAGTATGCCTTTCTCTTTAACTCCTACTACAACGCGGCCGGTTCGATGCATCGGCGCGACCTGCGCGGTTTGATCTCGCGGCCGACTGTAGCCGAATCCTTTCGCTACCGTGAGGACGTCGACCGCAGGATCGAGGATCTGCTAAATTCCGCTTCGCCGGAGATGATGAACGAGATCGGGCCGCTGATGGTTCTCGGTTTGAATCATGAACAACAGCACCAGGAGCTGCTCGTGACCGACATCAAGCACGTCCTCGCACAGAACCCGCTGCACCCGATTTTTCGGAAGCGAGCGGCCGAGAAGACAACCGCGCCCGACTCGCTGCAATTCGTCCCCTTCGCAGAGGAGATTGCCCAGATCGGTCATGCCGGCACTGGATTTTCCTACGACAACGAAGGGCCGCAACATCGTGCCCTTGTCCCCGCATTCTCGCTTGCGTCCCGGCTAACAACTTGTGGGGAATATCTCGAGTTCGTCGAAGACGGCGGCTATCGGCGTCCGGAACTCTGGCTCTCGCTCGGCTGGACCACGATGAACGAGCAACGCTGGGAGGCGCCGCTGTATTGGGAAAAAGGGGATGAGGTGTGGCATCACTTCACCCTTTCCGGTCTGCGGCGGATCGATCCGAACGAGCCCGTGACCCACGTCAGTTATTTTGAAGCAGACGCATTTGCCAAATGGTCCGGCTCACGATTGCCCACCGAATTTGAATGGGAATGCGCCGCGCAAAGCGAGCCGATCGCGGGCAATTTCGTCGATTCCGAGCGCTTTCATCCCGCACCGGCGGCGAAGTCGCCCGGACCGTTGCAGCAGATCTTCGGCGATGTGTGGTCGTGGACGCGCAGTTCCTATTCGCCCTATCCCGGTTACCGCGCGGAACCAGGCGCGCTCGGCGAGTACAACGGCAAGTTCATGTGCAATCAATACGTCCTGCGCGGCGGCTCCTGCGCCACCTCGCGCTCGCACCTGCGCGCGACCTATCGCAATTTTTTCCAGCCCGAAAAACGCTGGCAATTCACTGGCATCCGCCTCGCTCGCGATCCGCAATGAGCAATCCTAAGGTCGCGGTGCTCGATCTCGCACCGGCCGAGGCGGAGTTCCGCGACCAGGTGATTTCCGGTCTGGCGGGAAAACCGCGCACCCTTCCCTCGAAATTTTTCTACGACGAACGCGGCTCGGAGTTGTTTCTGAAAATCTGCGAGGTCCCGGAGTATTACATCACCCGCACGGAGATGAAATTGCTCGACGATCGTGGCCCGGAAATCGCGGCAGCGGTCGGCGCAAAGGTGGAATTGATTGGCCTTGGCACCGGGGCAGGAACGAAAACGCGGCTGCTGCTGGCGCATCTCAAGAATCCGACCGCGTATCTTCCCGTCGATATTTCGATCGAACAGCTAACGATTTCGACCGCCGCCTTCGGGCGGGAATTTCCGAGTCTCGAGATTCTTCCGGTTTGCGCTGATTACCTTCAGCCCTTCGATCTCCCCACCCCACGCCACGTGCCTGCGCGCAAAGTCGTTTATTTTCCCGGCTCAACCCTGGGTAATCTCGAGCCCGATTGCGCGGAGGAATTCCTCCAGAAAATCGCGGAACTCGCCGGGAAAAACGGCATGCTCCTGATCGGCGTCGACTTGAAGAAAGCGAGGGATGTTCTGGAGCGCGCTTACAACGACGCGGCTGGGGTGACCGCCGAGTTCAATCTGAATTTGCTCGAACGCGCCAACCGCGAACTCGATGCGGATTTCGATCTGCCGCAGTGGCGCCATCACGCGCTTTATAACGAGAAGGCCGGCCGCATCGAGATGCACCTCATCAGCGAAGTGGTGCAAACTGTCCGTGTCGCCGGTCGCGAATTCGAGTTCGGGCCCGGCGAACACATCATCAGTGAATATTCCTATAAATATTCGCAGCCTCAGCTCACCGAAATGGCCGGCCGCGCCGGGATGCAGTTCCGCGAATTCTGGACCGATCGCGAACAGCTTTTCGGATTGTTTCTTTTTATCGTAGAAGAGCGGGCGTGAGCTCGCTCGTCCAGTTGCGCAGCGTCAGCAAGAATTTCGGGAAAACCGCTGCCTTGCGCGCGGTCGACCTCGAGATCCCGCGCGGCCAGATTACCGCGCTCGTCGGCCCGAGCGGCTGCGGCAAGTCCACCATCCTCCGGCTGATCGTTGGGCTGGAGCAGGCGGGCGAAGGCGATCTGCAATTCGACGACGCCCCGCTGAATTCCGAAACGATCAACGCGATCCGAAGACGGCTCGGTTACGTTATTCAGGATGGTGGTCTTTTCCCTCACCTGACCGCGCGCGAAAACATTTTTCTGCAGGCGCGTTACTTCGGAAAGAGCCAGATCGAAATTGCCGCCCGTTTGCAGGAACTCACGGCACTCACGCATTTCCCCGCGGAAGCGCTCGAGCGCTATCCGCTGGAATTGTCCGGCGGTCAGCGTCAGCGCGTGAGCCTGATGCGCGCGCTCATGTTGTCGCCCGAATTGCTCCTGCTCGACGAACCATTCGCCGCGCTTGACCCGATGGTCCGCGCACATTTGCAGGACGACCTCAAACGCATTTGCGCGGAACTGCGACAGACCGTCCTCCTCGTGACGCATGATCTGGTGGAAGCGGCGCGGCTTGGCTCTCAGATCGTTTTGCTTCAGGGCGGCGAAGTCGTGCAGAGCGGAACTTTTGCGCAGCTGCGCGATTACCCCAGCACTCCGTTCGTCACCGAATTTTTCAGCGCTCAGCGCGGGTTCAGCTCCGAAACGGAGCCGAAACGCGCCGAGCCTGCGCCGCCCAAAAAACAAAAGCGCTGGGGACGAAGAAAATGATCTCCCCTCGACGACGCATCGCCAATCGGGTCGGAATTGTCTGCTTCGCGTTTCTTTGGCTTCCCGGTTTTGAAACGCTCGCCTCTCCGTTGATCGTCGGCTCCAAGAAATTTACTGAATCGTACGTCCTCGCGGAAATCGCGAAACGCGCGCTCGAAACCGGCGACGTGAAGGTTGAGCACCGCGAAGGCATGGGCGGCACGATCATTCTTTGGGAAGGGCTTCGCGGTGGCGGCATTCAAATTTATCCCGAATACACCGGCACGATCTCCGAGGAAATCCTGAAGCAGCCGGCCATGGGCGAGAAAGAAATGCGCGCCGCGCTCGATCGTCTCGGCCTCGCGATGACGCCTGATCTTGGCTTCAACAACACCTACGCCCTCGTTATGCGGGGCGACATCGCGGCCAAGATGGGCATCAGGAGCATTAGCGATTTGCCCTCACATCCGGAAATTCGCTACGGTCTCACCCACGAATTCCTCGATCGTCGCGACGGCTGGCGCCCGCTTCTTCGGCGCTACGGCATCTCGGCAAAAAACGTGATCGGACTCGAACACGCGCTCGGCTATGCCGGCCTCGCCAACGGCGAGATCGACGTGAAAGACGCCTATTCCACCGACGCGAAGATCGCGCAGAACAATCTCATCGTGCTCAAGGACGACTGGCAATTTTTTCCGCAATACCGCGCAGTCTTCCTTTACCGCAAAGAAATTCCACCGGTGGCCGCCACCGCGTTGAACAAGCTCGCCGCCACGATCGACGAGGCCCGGATGATTAAACTTAATGCGGAGGCGGAACGGACAAAAAACTACGCCGCCGCCGCGCAACTCTATTTCGGCGACAGCGCCGTCGCGACGCCTTCCGAGACACTTGCACACAAACTCACCCGTTGGACGCTGCGGCACTTGGAGCTCGCTGGACTTTCGTTGCTCCTCGCCGTGATCGTCGGGATTCCGCTCGGCATTCTCGCCAGCCGCGGCGGCGCGGTTGGGCAGCTCATCCTCGGCGGAAGCGGAATCATTCAGACCATTCCCTCGCTCGCGCTTCTGGCCCTGCTTGTTCCCCTGCCCTTCTTCGGCATCAGCGTACGCACCGCCATCGCCGCGCTCTTTCTCTACAGTTTGCTTC
>JBBSEO010000234.1:0-4102 GCA_038239645.1 Chthoniobacterales bacterium
CGCGGATCTGGCAGGTCATCGATATGACCTACGGGATACCGGCGCATCCGGCCGAGCGCCTGAGCGCGATCGCCCTTGATCATCTGCCGCAGATTGCCGCGCGCGCGAGACATCTGGTCGAGACCAACCGCGTCCTTCTGAATCAGTTCCTCGCCGGGCACCGCGATCGCCTTGACTGCCCTCCGAGCTTCCTGGGAACAACCGTCGCCCCGCGGTTGCGCGCAGGGTCCGCCGCCACCTTTTGCGAGAATCTGCGCGAGAATTTCGAGACGACGGTGGTGCCCGGCGATTTTTTTGAATTGCCGGATTGCTTTCGCATCGGGATCGGCGGCCCAACGGAGAATTTGGAAAACGGGCTCGAGCAGATTTCCCGCGCGCTTGCTACGCGCTGAAGTTTTTATTTCCGCGACTCGCCCGCCGGAAGCATGCGCACGCGTCGATCGAAGAGCGGGAGGCGAATCGTGATGGCCAAGCCCTTGCCCTGGGTGCTTTCGAGCGCCAGTTCGCCGCCGTGCTCGCGCACAATTCGCCTAACAATAAGTAGTCCAAGCCCGGAGCCTCCGCTTTTGGTCGTGTGATACGGTTCGAAGACGCGACTGAGCGTTTCCGCGGACATCCCGCCGCCATTGTCGGTAAAGCTGATGCGCCCGTGAGTATCGTCCATCTCCGTCCGGATGCGCAAAATTCCGGCACGCTTCATCGCCTCGAAGCTGTTTTTGATGATGTTGTAAAACACCTGCTTGATCTGGTCGCGATCGAGTTGCAGCAGCGGCAGATCGGGCCGCAGCTCGGTCTCGACCACGATGTCGCGTGCCGCGATCTCTGGCCCAAAAAAGCGCACCGTCTCTTCGACGACAGCATTGATATTTTCCGGCTGAAGCTGGGGCTTGGAAGGCCGAATCGCGCGCAGAAATTGCGTGACGATGGAATCGAGACGCGCAATTTCGCCACGCGCAATCTCGATCGATTCGCGCAGTTCATCGCGTGGTTTTCCTTTCAACTTGCGCACCGCGCGCTCCATCAACTGCAAATGAATGTTCAGGGAATTGAGCGGATTGCCGATTTCGTGCGCGACGCCGGCTGCGAGCAAAGTCAGGGCGCTGAGCCGTTCGCTTTCGATCGTTTTCTCCGCCGTACGCCTGCTTTCCGTGATGTCACGCAGGATAATGGCGTAACCGACCTGCTGCGCGTTTTCGCTTTCGTCGCGCTGCTCGATCACGAGCGGAACGATGTAAAAGTTAATGAAACGATTGCGCGGGTAAAAAATCTCGAGGTCGCGCGTGGCCGGCCCCCCACTTTGCGTTAGCGCCGTCCAATCCAGGCCGCGGACGCGTTCATCCAGCGGCTTGCCGATGGCTTCGTCGCCTTCTAATCCGAAAAGTTCACAGGTCGCGTTGTTCAGGTAGGTAATGCGGCCATTCGAGTCGGTGACGATGATCCCTTCCTGGATGGCGTTGAAAACCGTCTCGAGGAATCCTTTTTCCTGCGCGAGACGAAGCAGATAATTCTGCACGTCCTCCGGCGCGATCCGGCCGAGGCGACCGATCAATTTTTCGAGAAAGCCGGACTTCATCGGCCCTTATCCTACTGGCAGAGATTGCCGCCTGCCAATTCTGGCCGTGGACGCGGTTCGCTGGACGCGGTTCGCCGGTCGCGCGTGAATGCCAAAAATGTGGCGACGCGAATTTTTGATCGGCTCGGGACTAGCGGCGTCCGGGATGATCCTGGGAACGTCCGCGCGCGGCGAGGATCCATCAGCGTGGTCCGGCTACGAAGCGGCCATCGTGATCGATGCGCTCGGCGGGCCAGGGAACGCGAATGGATCCCGCGTGCCGCGGCAAAAATTGACCGCAGCGGATTTAAAGGCGTCTGGCGTCACGGCAGTGAATCTGACGGTGAGTTCGGTCGGAAGTTACGCGAAGGATTTTGAAGAGACGCTCGCCAACATTGCGTTTTACGATGGCGAAATCGCGGCACATTCCGATGTGCTGCTGAAGGTGACGCGCAGCGCGGATTTGGCGGAGGCGAAAAGAAGCGGACGGCTCGGCGTCATTTATGGATTTCAAGATGGGACACGGTTCGGTGAGTCGTTAGATCGGCTCGATCTCGTCCAGGATCTTGGGGTGCGGATTGTTCTTTTTACTTACAATCGCCGGAACTTGATCGGTGACGGCTGTCTCGAGCCGGGAAATGCTGGTCTGAGTATCCTCGGGCGCGAGCTCGTTCCGCGCCTGAATGAAAAGCGCGTGCTGATCGATCTGAGTCACTGTGGCGATCGGACGACGCTGGAATCGGTCGAACTTTCGAAACAACCTCGGCGCGGGCTTGTTGGCGAAGCGATCGGCCATCCAGCGGACTGCTTTCGGCGCGACGTAAAAATTTGGGCGAGCGAAAATCGCGGGCGCCAGTGCAAGCAAACCCAGAACAATCCAGCCGACGAAGCGCGAATGCATGCCGTATCCCCCCTCAAGGCGAATTTTAGGGGAGACGATCTGCCCAAGGCAAATCGCGCGAAAGCTGCGAGCGGGGCCGGTGAACGACCCCGCTCTAAATTTGCTGCTTCGAGAACTAGGCGTGCGCGCCAGCCGGCTCGGCTTCGGCGTTCTCGCCCGCGCCTTCCTCCTGCGCGCGTTCTTTCAACGCCGCTCTGCGCGAAAGTTTGACCCGACCTTTGTCGTCGATGCCGATGCATTTCACCCAAATGATGTCGCCAATCTTGGCCACATCTTCGGTTCGCTTGACCCGGAAATCGGCCAGCTCGGAAATGTGAACGAGGCCGTCTTTGCCTGGGAAAACTTCGACGAAGGCGCCGAATTCCTTGATCGAAACGACGCGGCCCTGATAGGTCGCGCCCACTTCGATTTCCTTCGTCATGCCGCCGATAATTTCCTTCGCGCGCGCCATCGATTCGCCGCTGGTGGCGTAGATGTGAACGGAGCCATCGTCTTCGATATTAATCTCCGCGCCGGTCTCAGCGACGATGCCCTTGATCGTTTTGCCGCCGGGGCCGATGAGCGCGCCGATTTTCTCCGGATTAATTTTGATTGTCTCGATTCGGGGCGCGTATTTCGAAAGCTCGGCGCGCGGTTTCTCGAGTGCGCCGCGCATCAGGCCGAGAATTTTCGTGCGCGCTTCCTTCGCGCGGAAGGTCGCTTCGGCCATGATTTTGTGGCTGACGCCAGGCAGTTTCAGATCCAGCTGAAAACCGGTGATGCCTTTGTCGGTGCCGCAGAGTTTGTAATCCATGTCGCCGAAGTGGTCTTCGGAACCGATGATGTCGGTCAGGAGTTCGTAACGCTTCAAATGCCCGTGCTCGTCCTTTTCCGTGACGAGGCCGACGGAAATTCCGGCGACGGTATCTTTCACCGGCACGCCGGCATCCATCAAGGCAAGCATGCCACCGCAAACGGAAGCCATCGAAGTGGAACCGTTCGATTCCATCACTTCGCTCGAGATACGAATGGCGTAACGGAAATCGTTCGCGTCCGGCACGACCGGTTCGAGCGAACGCTCGGCGAGTGCGCCATGGCCGATTTCGCGGCGCGAGGCGCCGCCGGTCCGACCCGTTTCGCCAACGCTGAAGGGCGGGAAATTGTAATGGAGCAAAAAGCGCTTGGAATTTTCGCCGCCACCATAGGCGTCGATCATTTGCGCTTCTTCGATCGGCGCCAAAGTCGCGAGCGCGAGCGCCTGCGTTTCGCCGCGCTGGAAAATGGCCGACCCGTGAGCGCGTGGTAGGACGCCGACTTCACAGCTGATCTGCCGCAGATCCTGGTAGCCGCGTCCGTCCATGCGCTTTTGTTTGTCGAGCACGCTGATGCGGAAGGCTTTTTTCTGAACGTAATCGAACGCCTGCGAGATCGAAAAATTGTCGGCCTCGGGATACTTCTCGAGGATCGTTTTCTTCACTTCCTCTTTGAGTGCGTTGACCGCTTTGCTGCGGTCGACCTTCGCCGGGGTGTAAAGCGCGCCCTCGATCCGATCACCCGCGATCTGGTAGGCGATCTCGAGCAATTCCGGCTTCACGTTCATCAACGGCATTTCGCGTTTCGGTTTGCCAACCCTGGCCGCGAGTTCCTGTTGGATCCGAATCATCTCGCGC
>JBBSEO010000235.1:0-4081 GCA_038239645.1 Chthoniobacterales bacterium
CATTATCGAGCTCCCGGCGGCGCCGGATTTCGTCATGCCAATTTTGACCGCGGTGCCGCTCCAGCTCTTGGCCTATCATCTCGCGGTCGAACTCGGGCGTGACGTCGACAAGCCGCGGAATCTCGCCAAGAGCGTGACGGTCGAGTAAGGGCGACGGCATCTTCCGCCTTGGGCATGCCCGCTCATTTCCTGCGGGTAAACCTGCGCTGGTTTGTGCTAGGATTACTTCCCCCTGTGCACGCCAACGACGACTACCTCCTAAAAATTCTGGAAGAAGGCGGTTTGATCTCCGCCGGTCAGGTTGCGCACGCTCGCGGTCGCCGAAACGGCTCTGGCACAGTCATCGACGCGCTCGTGCAGGACGGCGCGATTACGCCCGATGACCTCTCGCGCAGCCTGGCGGGACAGGCCCAGATGCAGTGGATCGATCTTTCGGCGGTCAATATCCCGCCCGAAATCATCGCCGAAATTTCGTCGGCGGATGCGCACCGCTTCAAGGTTATTCCGGTCGCCTTTGGCGAAACCGGCCTGATCGTCGCTCTCGGCGATCCGCTCGATGTCGATACCATCGACAGCCTCAATTTCCTCCTTCAGCGCGAGCTCGAACTGGTTTGCACCAGTCCTCACAAAATTCGCGAAGCGCTGATCAAATACTACGGCACCGCCGACGAAGCCGCGGATGCGTTGCGCGAGAAATTAGGCGAGGAAGCGGACCTCGGCCTCGAGATCGAATCCGCGGGCGGCGATGCTGCGATCGACGAAGCGGATGCGCCGATCATTCGCCTCGTTTCCATGCTGATCATCGAGGCGCACAAATTGGGTGCGAGCGACATTCATCTCGAACCGCTCGACAAAAAATTCCGGGTGCGCTTTCGCATCGACGGCGTGTTGCAGGAAATGCAGGCTCCGGCCAAACGCCTGCAATCGGCCATCATTAGCCGTCTCAAAATCATGACCGGGACGATGAGCATCGCCGAGAAACGCCTGCCGCAGGATGGCCGCATTCAAGTCAAGATTCGACGGAAACCGATCGACCT
Organism: Chthoniobacterales bacterium; assembly: GCA_038239645.1. GTDB lineage: Bacteria > Verrucomicrobiota > Verrucomicrobiia > Chthoniobacterales > UBA10450 > AV69. The sequence continues at coordinate 1,038 of JBBSEO010000235.1, forward strand.
TCGCGTTTCGACCATCCCCACCAATCACGGCGAAAGCGTCGTCATGCGCGTGCTCGATAAGTCGAGCCTTCTCCTCGGTTTACCGGAACTCGGATTCCTGAGCGACGATCAGCAAACTTTCGAACGCCTCCTGAAATTGCCTGACGGTATTTTGCTCGTCACCGGCCCGACCGGTTCCGGCAAAACGAGCACGCTTTACGCCTGCCTGAATTACATCAACAAGCCAGACCGAAAGATCATCACCGTGGAAGAGCCGGTGGAATATCAGATGTCCGGAATCAATCAGGTCCAGGTCAAAAATGAGGTCGGAATGACGTTTCCTGTCGCTCTGCGTTCCATTCTACGACAAGCGCCGAACATCATCATGATCGGTGAAATTCGCGATCTCGAAACCGCCTCAATTGCGACGAACGCCTCGCTCACCGGCCATCTTGTCTTCAGCACGCTCCACACGAACGATGCGGCCTCCGCGATCGCCCGCCTAGTGGATTTGGGCGTGCAGCCGTTTCTCGTCGCCTCCTCCGTTCGCGCGATCATGGCGCAGCGGTTGGTGCGGCGATTGTGCAGCCATTGCAAAAAACCCGGGAACCTCACCGAGACGGAGATGCGCGCTCTCCAGATCGAACCTTCGCAGCTCAAGGACGCGCGCGTCATGGTCGCGCCCGGCTGCGAACAGTGCCGGTTGACCGGTTATCGCGGCCGGATGGGCATCTTCGAAATTTTCATGATCGATGACGAGACCCGCCATCTCATCAATCAGCGCAACTCCACCCTTCAGCTCCGCCAGCGCGCGCGCCAGCTCGGCATGCGCACCTTGCGCGAAGACGGTGTGCGCAAAATTCTCGCCGGCCTCACTTCCGCCGACGAAGTTATTTCCGCGACGATCGCCGACTTGAATTGATGAACACGCAACAGGTCATCGATCTTTTCCTCGATCAGCAGGTTCTGCAAAAATCGCAGGCCGAGGACGTCCTCCAGGAGGCGACGCAAAATGGCAAGGACGTTTTGCAGGCCATGGTCGACCGTGGCTTCACCGACCACGACCGGTTTTATCAAACGCTGGCGGAGGGCGTCGGCGCTGACTTCATCGACCTGGATGCAATCGAGATCCGGCCCGACGTCATCAAATTAATTCCGAGCGGACTGGCGCGGCTGCATCAGGCCCTTCCGGTTGATCTCGTCGATCACACTCTGCGCGTTGCTTTTATCGATCCGCTCGATCCGCGGAGCGCGGAGGATTTGCGTTTCGCGCTCGGGCGCGACCTCGATGTCGTCGTCGCGCCGGTCGAGCAGATTGAAGAGCGGATCAAAAATTTCTACGGCACCGACACCGCGAGCATGGAGGAGGTGCTGAAGCAGCTCGGCGAATCGGGCGAGCTGATGCAACTGCGCGGGAGCGACGATGCCGGCACGGTGGAAGCGGAAGCGAACGCCACGCCCATCATTCGCTTCGTCGATTTGATTCTCTACCAGGCGATCCAGGACCGAGCGAGCGACATCCATTTCGAGCCTTTCGATAACGAATTCAAAATTCGCTACCGCGTGGACGGTGCCCTCTATGAAATGGCGCCGCCGCCGCGGCATTTGGCGCTACCGGTGATTTCGCGCGTCAAAGTCATGGCGAACATGAACATTGCCGAGCGGCGCCTGCCGCAGGACGGGCGCATCCAGAAAAACATCGCTGGTCGCCACGTGGACCTGCGCGTCTCGACTCTGCCGACGCAATTTGGCGAGAGCGTCGTCCTGCGCGTGCTCGATCGCAGCACGGTCAATCTCGATCTCGAGAAACTCGGCCTGCCCGATTACGTGCACCAATATATCCTGCAGGTGATCGAGCGGCCCAACGGCATTTTCATTGTCACCGGCCCCACTGGGTCTGGCAAAACGACCACGCTCTATTCCTGCCTGCGCAAGATCAACACTCTCGATTCCAAACTCCTGACCGCGGAGGAACCGGTCGAATACGATCTCGAAGGAATCATGCAGGTGCCGGTGAATGAGAACATCGGCCTGACGTTCGCGCGCGTTCTCCGCGCCTTCTTGCGGCAGGATCCGGACCGAATCATGATCGGCGAAACGCGAGACTTGGAAACGGCGCAGATCGCGATTCAGGCCTCGCTCACCGGCCACCTCGTTTTCACCACCCTGCACACGAATGACGCCCCTGGTGCCGTGACGCGCTTGATCGACATGGGCGTCGAGCCATTCCTCATCTCCTCCACCCTCGAAGCGGTCCTCGGCCAACGGCTCCTCCGCAGCATCTGTCCGAATTGTCGTTCAACCTTCGAGCCCAACGCCAACTCCCTCGATCAACTCGGGCTCCGCCGCAGCGATTTGGGCGAGAAGAAATTCTTTTACGGAAAGGGTTGCGATGCCTGTAACCACACCGGCTACAAAGGCCGCAAAGGTATTTATGAATTGATGCGCCTCAGCGATCCCCTGCGCGAATTGATCAACGAACGCGCGCCAACCGTGACGCTGAAACAGAAGGCGATCGAACTCGGCATGATTAGCCTTCGGCAGGACGGTCTGCGCGCGATCTTCGACGGCGACACCACGATCGATGAAGTGCTGAAATACACCTGACCCGCCAGCTCCATCGACGAAATGTTGTCGTCGCTTTAGGATCGACTTTCCTCCGAACAATCCCTATACCTTCGACGCTCCCCCATGCCTCGCTTCCAATACGTTGCGCTCGATAATCGCGGTCAGGAATCCACTGGCCTGGTCGAGGCCACCACGGCCAACGAAGCGATCGGCCATCTCCGGCAGGCCGGATATTTCCCGACAAATGTCTTCGAAGAGGGCAGCGTTCCGCGTGCGCGTGAGGGAAAAGTAAAAAAGGCGCGCACGCCCGCCGTGGCCGCGCCTACTCCGGTGGCGGCGAAGCCCGCCGCACGCAGCTTCAACATTTCACTCTTCCGCCGGCGCAAGGTGAAACCCAAGGTGCTGATGATCTTCACCCGCCAGCTCGCGACCCTGATCGATTCCGGCCTGCCGCTTTTACGCAGCCTGACGGTGCTCGAGAAACAGGAACGCGACGC
>JBBSEO010000236.1:0-4073 GCA_038239645.1 Chthoniobacterales bacterium
CCTGCAAACCAGCGCCGCCAATGAAGAGGCGCGACGATTTCTCGACGGCGAAGAACAATTTCCAGCAGTCAAAAAAGCCGCGCTCGAGTTCGTGACGCGGCGAGAGAATGGATTGTCGCCCGAGGAATTCCGCACCTGGAAAAGTGTGCTCCAGCGCAACGAAGTTCCGGCCCCAGGATTGACTCCGACGGGTTTGGAAAATTACGTCGCGCGCGCGCGCCGGCGCTGCGATGACGAAAAAGCGATCGCTTCCGCGCTGGAGCCAGCGATGAAAAATGCGCGCGAAGAATTGCAGCGCCGCGCGCAGAAATTTTTGCCTGACTATCTCGTCTTCGCCTCCGCGGAGACGAAACGTCTCCTCGAAGCGTCCGATTTCTCGCCCAACCGAAACAGCCGGACGCGGGAGCGCGAGCGGCACCTTCTTCTCTATCTTCAGCGCGTCGCTTCGAAAAACGACACCTTCTCCCGCTTCGGGCCGTCGAGTTGGGGACGCGCCGACGAGATTACGCGCGGGGTGAAATTTGCGCCCCCCGACGGCGTGACGCGCCGCGATATCTTTCTCGAACGCTGGACCGCGCATGCGCTCGCGGCTGCGATCAATCACGATCCGGAAACACTCGCGGAAACCTGCCCGCGATTGCACCCCAATGGCGTGCTCATGGGAAGCAAGTTTGTTTCGACTGAAACCGGGGAAGCGTTCGAGGTTGCAGATCCCGCGCTTCTGACTCGTTGCGATGGAAAGACACCGATGCACGCACTCGGGGGTTCGCCCGAGATGTGGCGCGAGTTGATCGAGCGAAAGGTCGTGGTCGCGGGTGTGGAGGTGGCGGCCTTGGAGCCGCACGCCTTCGATGTTTTGCGGGACGATGTCCAAAAATGGCGACCTCAAGGCGCGCGGGAGCGTTGGCTGCCGCGGGTCGAATCCCTCGCCCAACTTCCGGCCGCGCTCGAGGCGACGGACCTGCCTACACCCAGAAGGGAAATTCTTTCCGCCGCGCGTTTTGGTCTTTCGCAACTGGGCGCTGAACGCAAGGCCGGCGAGCGTTCCCTCTATTCCGCCACGAACCCGATTGCCGAAGAGTGTTTTCGCGAAACGAATTTTGTTATTAACGAGAAGTTGCTGAACGCCGTCACGGACGACGCGGCGCCTTGGATCGACTTCTGGCGCGATACCTACGCCTTCGTTGCTTCACGTGTGGCCGGCGTGCTGTGTCAGGTTTTCAGGAAAGTTCCGCAACGGGCAGGCGCAGTGCCGCTGCCGGCCTTCCTGCGGGCGTGCGAGATGGGAAAAATTCCGCTCACCAGCATCGGCCTGGTCGGCCCGGCGCACATGGCCTTCCAGGAAGTGAAGGCGGCTTTCCGCGCTCGTCTGCAGGCAAAGTCTGATCTCGAAGAATACGAGCTAACGACGGAAGACTGCCACCTCGTGCGTCTGCAGTTCGAGTATCAGAAGTTCGATGAATTCACCTATCCTTCGTTAGATTTGCAATTAGCGGCTTCTTCGCTCGAGGCGATCGCGCGCGGTGAATACCGGTGGATTTTGAGCGAGGTCCATCCCCCACCCGCGCTGCTGCACCACTGCATGTTCTGGAGCTGTCCCGATCAGGAGCAACTCGGCCGTGCCCTGGCATCGATCGGCGGGCGAAATTTTCACTTCGGATTTTTTGCGGCGGACTTTACCGCGCACACGACCGTGCGCGCTTTCGATGCGCTGCCAGACCTCACGACTTTTGTCGCCCCCCAGCGGGCGCACCCGAACTGGAAACAATTTCCGCCCTCCCACACCGAGGTTTACGAAACCGAAGGCGACATTCGCCTGCGCCACGCCATGACCAAAGAGGACCTCGGTTCCTTCGCCCGGAACTGGATTATTCCACTCGGATTTCATCCTTTCCAATTCGGCCTCGCGCCGCAGATGCCGCGCCTGCGTTGTGGGCGCGTGATCGTGCAGCGTCGTTCGTGGACGGTAGCCGCGGCGGAGCTAGGCGCGGGAAACTTCACCGGCGTTTCGCGCGAACTCGTCGTTGCGGTCGAACGGTTGCGCGCGACGAAGAACTGGCCCCGCTACGTTTACATTCGGCCCAGCGAACCATCGCTCCGTCGCAGCGGCGCGGAAGGTCGCGACAAGGACACCAAACCAGTCTTCATCGACCTCGAGAGCTATCTCTTCCTCGAGATTTTTCATCGCTGGCTGACCAAGGCCGGCGAGCTCGAAGTAACGGAAATGCTGCCCGCGCCGGACGACCTTTGGTGGCGCGAAGGCGATGGAGCTTATACCTGCGAGTTGCGCACGCTCGTGCTGCCGAAATGAAGATTGTCGCGATCGCCAACCAGAAAGGAGGCGTCGGGAAAACAACCACGGCGGTCAATCTCGGCGCGGCCCTGGCGGAATTGGGCCAGCGCGTTTTGCTGATCGATCTTGACCCGCAGAGCAACGCGACCAGCGCGCTCGGCCTTCAGGAATTGGAGGGCGAGAGCTTGTATCAACCACTGATCGGCGACGCCGAGCTGGCCGATAAGATTTTGCCGACGCGCTCTCCCTCCCTCTTTTTTGTTCCGGCTGACTTGGATCTTGCGGGGGCCGAGGTCGAAATCGCGCGGATGCCCGATCATTTGCAACGGCTGGCGCGGGTGCTGCGACCGTTGCGCGATGATCACGCCTTCGATTTCGTCCTGCTGGATTGTCCGCCTTCGCTCGGGATTTTGATGACAAACGCGCTTGCAGCTGCAGACGAAATTTTGGCGCCGATCCAGTGCGAATATTTCGCGCTGGAAGGCTTGGTGAAAATTGTGCGTGTGATCGAACAAGTGCGCGCTTCGGGGGCAAATTCGAACCTCGAAATCAGCGGCATCGTCATGACGATGTTCGACGGCCGCACCAACCTGAGCGGCCAGGTTGTGCGCGAAGTGCGGGAGCATTTCGCCGACAAAGTTTATGAGACGCTCATTCCGCGTTCGGTGCGATTGAGCGAAGCGCCAAGCTTTGGCCAGACCATTCTCGAGTATGACGGCGCGGGCGCAGGCGCGAAAGCTTATCGCGCGCTCGCCGCGGAATTCATGCAGCGACACGCGCCGGCCGAACGCGCGGCTGCGCCGAACAAGTCCTGAGGTTTCTTCAGAAAACTTTGACCCATCGCGGTTACTGCTATGTTCATTTGAACGTAATCAACCAATCCGACCGACCGCGCGTAATTCCTTTCGCATGGAGCTAATTCGAAAACTGGCGATTCTGGCCGACGCCGCGAAATACGACGCTTTCCTGCGCCAGCTCAGGGACGACGAAGAGAAATTCGCGCGATCAAAAAGGCGTCGGTTCCAGCACCGGCATGGGCATTGGCCACAGTTACACGCCCGACGGCCGGTGTGTTTCGCTGCTCAAAATTCTGCTCACGAATTACTGCGTCTACGATTGCCTCTACTGCATCAATCGCGCCTCCAGTAACGTCGAGCGCGCCCGATTCACCGCTAATGAAGTCGTGAAACTGACGCTCGATTTCTACCACCGAAATTACATCGAAGGTTTATTTCTCAGTTCGGGGATCATTCGAAATCCCGATTACACGATGGAGCAGGTCGTCGCGGTAGCACGCACTCTTCGCGTGGAACATCACTTCCGCGGTTACATTCATTTGAAAACGATTCCGGAAGCATCATCAGCGTTGATCGCGGAGGCGGGACAATGGGCGGATCGTCGGTGTTCGCGCACCAGCGGCGGGCGCGATCAGCGGCAGTTTGCTCGAAGAATCGGGAATCGGACTGAAGGCAGAATAGTAAACGCGGCGCAGGCGTTGTTTGGCGTAAAGCGATGATGCTTGCTCGAGAATGGTCGCGTCCGGCGCGGCGGGCGCGCCCACAATCATTTGCGTGCTCTGCCCGGCGGGAGCGAACGCCGGAGCTTTGCGGCTTTCCCGGCGCTCCACTTTTGCCTGGGCGATGCGATCGCGAATTCCATTCATCGCCGTTTGCGTGTTCTCGAAATTCTTCTCCGGCGCCAGGCTGGCGACATCGGCTTTCGTCGGCAGCTCAATGTTGATGCTGATGGCGGATTGGCTGATCCGATTTTATGGGTTTCA
>JBBSEO010000237.1:0-4048 GCA_038239645.1 Chthoniobacterales bacterium
TCCACTCGGCGAAAGGTATGATTCCCGAGTTCAATGCTGTCGGGACTGAGCTCGAAAGCGGTTTTACCGTGATCGAGGCGAGCGCGGGGACCGGAAAAACCACCACCATCTCCGCGATCGTGCTCCGCTTGCTGGTGGAAAAAGGCATCGCGCTGGAACGCATTCTCGTTGCGACTTACACGGAACTGGCGACGGCAGAACTGCGCGGCCGCATTCGCGATGTCGTTCGCCAGGCGCTTCGCTTCCTGCGCGGGGGCGAGGCGACGCTGCCTTTTGTCCGCGAGATCATGGCCAAGGCGAGGAGCGGGACGGAAGAGAAGCTGCAAGCGGCGCTGCGAAGTTTTGATGAGGCAGCGATTTTCACCATTCACGGATTTTGCGCGCGGGTTCTGGCGGACCGCGCTTTCGAGAGCGGCTCGTTATTCGATCTCGAGCTAACGACCGAGCAATCAGTCCTTCTGCACGAGGTTGTGGACGACTTTTGGCGCGCGAATTTTTATGGGGATGATGTGCTCGTAGCGCAACTTCTGGGCCAGCGGCTGAAGCCGGAACATCTGCGCAAGCTGCTCGTGGAACTAACGAGTAACCCCGCGCTGCGGCTTGAGCCGGAGTCGCCGCCGAGCGCCTCGCTCAAAGTGCGTCTGGCCGACGCGTGGGCGCGAGAAGGGGAGTGTGATGCGTTGAACCAAATGGCCGATCAGCTCGTTCTCGCCCTGCAGGGGGAATTTTGCGCGTGGGCGCGCCGCGATCTCGCGCGCCGGAAAGCCGATCGCCGTTTGCTGTCATTTGACGATATGCTCACGCGCGTGGATGCCGCCCTGCGCGGTGAACGTGGCGCGAATCTGCGCGAAGCCCTGCGCGCTCGTTTCCCGGTCGCGTTGATCGATGAATTTCAGGACACCGATCCGATTCAATATTCGATCCTGCGGCAGATCTACGGTGGAACGTCGGCGTCGGTTTTCTTCATCGGAGATCCGAAGCAGGCGATTTACGGGTTTCGCGGCGCCGACGTTTTCACTTATTTGGCGGCGGCGAAAGATGCGCGTCGCTATACCCTGGCCACGAACTGGCGCTCGGACGCGAAGCTGGTCGAGGGCGTGAGCGCGATTTTTTCACGAAAGGAAAATGCCTTCGTCATTCCCGGAATCGACTTGCCGCCGGTGAAAGCGGCGCGCGTCGACCAGAGTCATGAGCCGCGCTTGCGGATCTGGCGGACTAACGAGAAGAGGGAAATAGGGGCGCGCGCGGTTGCGTCCGAAATCGCGCGGCTGCTACGGGAAAAGACGATGGCGCCGCGTGACATCGCCATCCTAGTGAATAACAACACGCAGCCGACGGAATTGCAGGCGCCGCTAGCCGCTCTTGGTATTCCCTCCGTGGTTTACAGCGCGGCGAACGTTTTCAAGAGTGGCGAGGCCGAAGATTTGCGCAGAATTCTGCTCGCGGTTGCCCAGCCCTCGCGCGAACAACAGGTTCGCGCTGCTTTGGCGACGGAGTTCCTCGGTTTTAGCGCGAGCGGACTCGACGAACTGACGGAAGCGAGCTTGGAGGAAATTCTAAACCGCTTCGCCCAGTATCATTCTTTGTGGCGCGACGACGGATTCGTCGAAATGACGCGCGCTCTTCTCATGCAGGAAAAAGTGCGGACGCGTCTGCTGACTTTGCGTAACGGTGAGCGTCGGCTGACAAATCTTTTGCATCTGATCGAGCTCGTCCATTTGGCCTGCGCGGAAAACCAGCTTGGCCTGGACGGAGCCATTAACTGGCTGGAGCGACAGCAAAAGGGAGAAGTGCGCGAGGAATCGGAATTGCGGCTGGAGAGCGATGAGGACGCCGTGCGCATCGTCACGATCCACAAAAGCAAAGGCTTGGAATACGACGTGACTTTTTATCCTTACGCGCGGAAGGAGCCGTGGCGCGGTGGCAATGAATTTCTGAAGTTTCACGAGGGCAGTGATCTCGTGCTTGATCTGGCGAAAACGGCCGAGCACAAAAAAATAAGGGGCGGAGAGGAGTTGGCGGAATCGGTCCGGCATCTTTACGTCGCGCTCACACGGGCGAAGCACCGGAGCTACGTCGTCTGGCAGGAGGATAAACGGAAATCGAAGGCCGGCCTGACCTGGCTCTTTGCGCGTGAAGACTCCGCGGAGAAATTTGCGGCAGCCGGCTCGGCGAATACTGCTGGCGATGCGGCGGCCTATTTTTCGGAAAGCGAAACCGTTTCCGTCGAAGGATTGCCCGACCGGGAGGGTCAGCCGATCGCGCGCCCGCTGGTCGCGCGCAAAGGGTTCGACGCGCGAGTTTTTTCCGGCGAGATCGATCGAAGCTGGGACACGGTCAGTTTCAGTTCGCTGGCGAAGGGCCGGCTGGTCGAGCCGGAGACTCCCGATTACGACAGCACCGAAACTGCGCTGGAGATCGAGCCGCTTCTTCCCGCGCAGGGCATCCACGCTTTTCCCGGCGGCACGCGCGCGGGCACATGCCTGCACAAAATTCTCGAGGAATTGGATTTTTCCGATCCGACGCAAATCGCGCCCCTAGTGAAACGGAAGCTGAAAAATTTTCGGATCAGCGGATTTGACGAAGTGATCGTCGAAATGCTCACGCGTCTGCTCCACACGTCTTTGCCTTTGGCGGATTTTCCGCTGGGCGAAATCACGCAGCGGTTACCGGAGCTCGAGTTCACCTTTCCAATCAATGAAGTGACGGCGCCGAAATTGCAGGCGCTGTTTGATCACACGAACGGGGAGATTCCCGCCGTGATCGGGCGTCTGCAGTTTCAGCCGACGCGCGGGTTCCTGAAAGGTTTCATCGACGTAGTTTTCGAGCACCGCGGCAAATTTTATTTTGTCGATTGGAAATCGAACTGGCTCGGACCTGACGCGACTTTTTATCGATCGGAAAATCTGGCGCAGGCGATGGCCAAAAATTTCTACACCTTGCAACTGAGTATCTACACCGTGGCGTTGCATCGTTTTCTGCAACAGCGGCTGCCGGGCTACGACTACGAGAAAAATTTCGGCGGCGCTTTTTATATTTTCTTGCGCGGCCTCGAAAGCGGCGGCGGCGTGTTTTCCGCGCGGCCCCCCCTCAAGTTCGTGGAGCAATTAGAGGAAATCTTCGGGCATGGAACAAACTGAGACCAATCCGTTGCACCGACGGTTTGCGGCGCTGATCCAGCGCATCGCTCCGCAACCGTCGCCCGAACTCGCGCTCGCGGTTGAATTGCTCAGCCAATGGCAGAGCGATGGACATGTTTGCCTGCCCTTGAATGAAATCACGCCGGCCGATTTGCGGGAGAGCGGTTTGGAGGCGGCGCTACCGGCGCGGAAAGATTGGGCGTCGGCGTTGCGAAGGTCTGGAATGGTCGGGGCCGCGGGAGAGTTCAAGCCGCTCATTCTCGATCGCGCCCAGCGGCTTTATTTGCAGCGACACTGGCAATACGAGAACGCAGTGGCCCAGGAAATCGCACGCCGCGCGAACTTCTCTGACGAAGGCAACCTGGCAGCAATCAAGAAAATCGCGCTACCGCTTTTCGCGTCCGCCTCCGACCTGCAAAAATTGGCGGCGATCGTCGCGGCCACTTCAAGGCTGACGATTATTTCCGGCGCTCCGGGGACAGGGAAAACGCAAACGATTGTGATGATCTGCGCGCTGTTACTTGCATTGGACGGCGAAACGGAGATTGCGCTCGCGGCGCCGACGGGCAAGGCAGCGGCGCGTCTGAAGCAGGCTTTCGCGCTCGCGCGGACTCGACTCAACTGGCCGGCGCAAATTCTGCAAGCGCTGCCGACGGAGGCGGCGACCGTGCAGCGATTGCTCGGTGCGCGGACGGGATCGGCGCATTTCCGGCATGACGCCGGGAAGCCGCTGACGGCTGACGTCATTATTGTCGACGAAGCGTCGATGATCGATCTCGCGCTCCTGGCCAAGCTTCTCGCCGCGGCTCGGCCGGAGGCGCGCGTGATTCTGGTCGGTGACAAGGACCAATTGGCTTCGGTGGAAGCGGGGAGTGCCTTTCGCGATATTTGCACGTCGGGCTTCGCGA
>JBBSEO010000238.1:0-4005 GCA_038239645.1 Chthoniobacterales bacterium
CCCTTTGTAATCAACGCCCACCGCTCGCGCCAGTTGCGACTGCCTGCCCAGGCCTGCGAGGATCGTCTGTTGCAAAACCAAATACGAAAGGGCTGCCAGCAATAAAACCGCGCCGTAGCAGGCTGTCGGAACGACCGCGAGATGCGTCTCGCCCATCCAGTCCGTCACGAAAGGAAAGAGCGAGAGGCAGAAGAGCAAATGCAAATTCCCCAGCAGCACGCCGCCGCTGATCTTCTCCGTCGCCTGGAACATGTGATGATGATTGTTCCAGTAGATCCCCAGATAAATGAAGCTCAGCACGTAACTGCAAAAGTGCGGCCAGAGCGGCAGCAGAGAGCGCGCGCCGGCCTCATGCGGCGCGTGCAATTCCAACACCATGATCGTGATGAGGACGGCGAAACGCCATCGCTAAACGCCTCCAGCCGGCCGGACGGCATCGCGGCGCGAATTGATCTCACTGCTTTTGGTAACCCGGCCACGCTTCCGCTTTCGGATCGTAGTCGAGCATCCGATAAAGCTCGTCGCGCGTTTGCATTTTCTCCAGCCAATCGCGCTGACCGCCGGCCGTTTTCAACGTTGCGAAAAATTCTGCGCTTGTCTTCAAGGTCACGCGCAAGGCGCTCTGCGGGAAAATCACCATACGATAACCGAGGTCGCGCAACTCGTTAACCGAAAGTAGGGGTGACTTGCCGAATTCGGTCATGTTCGCGAGCAACGGCACATTCACTTCCTTCGCGAAATCGCGGAACTCTTCTTTCGTCTGGAGCGCCTCTGGGAAGATCGCGCCCGCGCCCGCCGCCACGTACTCGTTCGCGCGCGCCACTGCGCCGCCAAAATCTTCCAAGGCGCGCGCGTCCGTCCGCGCGATCAGCAAGAAATCCCGGTCGCGTTTCGCCGCCGCCGCCGCCGCGATCTTCAGCTTCATCTCGTCGGTCGCGATTAACGATTTCCCGGTCAGATGCCCGCAGCGCTTCGGGAATTCCTGGTCCTCGATGTGGCAGCCGGCAAGACCCGCGCTTTCCAATTCGCAAATCGTGCGCGACGCGCTCTCCGGCCCGCCAAAACCGGTATCGGCATCGACAATCGCCGGAATTTTCACCGCTCGCGCAATCCAGCCCGCCAGCATCGCAACTTCCGTTAACGTCAGGAGCCCCACATCCGGCAACCCCGCCGTCATGTTGCACAGGCCCGCCCCGCTGATGTAAACCGCGTCGAAACCCGCCCGCTCGACCTGCCGCGCAAACGCCGCGTTCGGCACGCCCGGCATCGCCACGCAATCGTTCGCAATTAATTCATGAAGTCTGGCCGTCTTCGTCATCCTGCTACATCCGCAACGCTTTCATCAAGTGCGTCACATTCTTCGCCTGATCGAACCCCCACGCCAGATCGAGAATTTTCGCACAATGATCGCGGCCCAGCGCCGGCGCGACCAGATTCAAAAACTTCCCTTCCAGCTCCGTGTCGCTCACCGGGTTCTTCGCGTTGCCGAGCGGATAATCGACGCGCTTCGAAATCGTCCGTCCATCTTTCAAAGTCACGTGCACGATGTTCGCCACCGCTTCCGCGTAGATCGCGCTCAACTCCGCGTTGCGTTCCACTTTCACGTTCTCGAGGAATTTCCAAATCTCCGGATCGGTAAACCGTTTCGGTTGGAATTGCCGTTCGCTCACCTCGCCATCGATCAACGCAATCGCCGTGATGTAGGGCAGACTGTGGTCGGCTGTTTCGCGCGTTTCCGGTTTCCACTTCTCCGGCTCGCTCCCGATGATGTCGACCGACGCGTCGTGCGATTCGATCCGCACCGACGCGATCTGGGCGAGATCGTCAATCTGCTCGCGAATCCACAACGCCGCTTCGATCGCGCTCTGGCTGTGATATTCGGCCGGCCAATATTTAATGCTCGTCTTCAAAATCATCGCCGCCGCGCCCTGCCCTTCATTCAGGAACGGCACCGCAAATTTCTCCCCGACGTTACCGAGCGAAACTCCCAGTTCCTTCTCGAAGCCCATCTGGCCCTCGAAGATCGGCGCCGGCCCGGTCATGCCCGCCCGTGCCAGCAAGGCCGCGTAAACTCCATGCCGCGCCGCGTTGGCAAAAGCCACGCCTTTCCAGTGCGACAGCTCTCCGACCCGCGCCTGCCGGAAGGCCGCGCAGTTTACCCCCGCAATGTTCACCGCATGGCGCGTCTTCTCCGCATCCAGCTTCATCAATTTCGCGCACGCCAGCGCGGTCGAGAAAGCGCCGTAGGTCGGATGGTCCCAGCCCTTCGCGCGGATGCTCGCAGCATCGCACAAGCGACATTGGACTTCGTAGGCCAGCGCTACCGCGGCGATCATTTCCCTGCCCGTTGCCTCCACACTTTCGCCGATCGCGAGCACCGCTGAAAAATTATCGCTCGGGTGCGCCGGTTCCTTCGAGAGATAAGTGTCGTTGTAATCGAAGTAACGAACGCAGCAGCCGGTGGCGAACGCGGCCCAATCCGGCGGCGCCTGGTGATGCGTGCCGATGATCGTCGCCCCATTCTTCGCCGAAAAATCCGACGCGACCTTCCGCGCGATCACACACGGCTCTTCCTTCCACGCTCCCAATGCGCACGCGATCGAATCGATCAGCCGCCGCTTCACTTCGTGCACGGTTTCGCGCGAAAGATCTTCGAACTTCAGGGCACAGGCGAAATCAGCGAATTGATGGGCAAGCGAGCGAGTCATAGATCGAAAATTGAGAGCAGCAATGTGGCGACGAATTGAATCGCAGCAACAAGTCAGCGAACGACCTGAGCAGATTTGCGACCTCCAGCCGCCCTTCAACGAGACGGCCGTCCCCTAAAAGAAAAGCCCGTCGCGAACGACGGGCTCTTGGGAGGGTATGTTGCTGGAGAAAGTTACGCTTTCGCCGCGCGCCGCCGACGGAACATCATTGCGCCTAGCGCGGCCGGGATTCCGAACATTGCGTAGGTTGAAGGCTCCGGAACCGCCGCAGGAGCGACTACGTTAAAGTTAGCAGTGTAATTAGCTCCGCCATTATTATAGAAGCGGTCTCCAGCAGTGGTAGTCGCTATTGCATACACTGTGAATCCGTAGGAACCAGTCTGCAATCCTGACAACAAATCAACGCTACCGTTGGTCGTTTGCCAGAAGTCGTTATTTCCCGACTGAGAAACGAACGAAATGTTGAACGGCTGAAAGCTGCTCGGGGTGCCAGGAAGCGCATAGATGCTGTATTCCAACGTCACGGCGCTGACATTATCACCGTTATCCTGAAAGGTGTTAAATTCTCCTCCAGTTAAGACGAGCGAATTCCCGAGCGAAGTGTTAAAGGTTCCGAGGACCGTACCATTAAAATCGGGGTTACCAGTCTGCGTTTGCGGATTCAGATCGTAAAAAGTGTTTCCGGCGTTGTTCAGGTTGAGGACAATAAAGCCATTTCCGAAAAAACCAGTGCTGGCGAAGCTGGAAGACGCGACGGCAAAGATAGCTGAGGCTATTAAGAGTTTCTTAATCATGTTCTAAGGGGTTCTAGTTGAAGTTGACGTGCGCTGTATGTCTCAAATTCCGGTGAAAGCGTCAATAATTTTTTTCAATAAATCTCATATTTTTCCCCCGAGCCCTGTTTTGACGGAAAAATAGCCGCGCGCTCGGCAAAATGACGCCCCTCTAGACCCGCCGACGAGCCCGGCCAGAGCCGTCCCGATTTTCCCGCCCATCTCCGGCAGCCCGGGCGCGCGGTAATGCGCCAGTTGCCTCCTCAAATGCCCTCCGGTTTACACGTTGAGCATTTGCGCCGCGAGCGCGACTTAGCATGTGCTTCCAGCACATGTCCCCCGCGGGTGCGCAGCGCGCCGGCGATCGCTTTTTCACGGGCTGGAAGCCTGTGCTATGACCAGCGCGAGAGTTTCGCCATGATCGCTTTCTGGACGTGGAGGCGATTCTCGGCCTGGTCGAAGATGGTCTGGGCATTGGCTTCGAAGGTGGCAGCGTCGATTTCCTGGCCGCGGTGCGCAGGGAG
>JBBSEO010000239.1:0-3949 GCA_038239645.1 Chthoniobacterales bacterium
ATCGCGTTGACCCGAGGGCACCGGATGAAATGCCTCCTCCGGCGAATGCTCGACCCGAACGAGTTTCTCAGCAGCTATGGGGTGCGCTCGCTCAGCAAGGCACACCGCGATCAACCCTACTCGGTCGAGGTCGGAGGCGTGCTGAATTCGGTGACCTACGAGCCGGGCGAATCGCAGACCGGGCTGTTTGGTGGGAACTCGAACTGGCGCGGGCCCGTTTGGTTTCCAATCAACTATCTCCTGATCGAATCCCTGCAGAAGTTTCACCATTACTACGGCGAAGAGTTCAAGGTCGAATCACCCACTGGTTCCGGCACCTACACTACGCTGGGCGAGGTCGCTAACGAGTTATCAAACCGGCTGATCAAGCTGTTTCTCCCGAACGAGAACGGCCAGCGTCCTTGCCTCGCCCCTTCGCAGGGAGCGTTCAACGAGGCGACAGACCGCGATCGCTGCTGGTTCCATGAGTATTTCCACGGAGACACCGGGGCTGGATTAGGCGCGTCGCATCAGACCGGCTGGACCGCGCTGGTGGCGAAGTTAATTCAGCAACAGAGTAACTTCGGCACCATCGCTCCGCCCGATGTTTTCACCGATCTGTAGCAGGTTCGGGGAGCCAAAGAAGAAAGAGCGCCAGCCCCAGCAGGAGGAAGTCCAGGGCGAGATGACCGGCGAAGCTAAGATTCCGCCCGGCGTGCCCGAAACAACCGCAGCTGAGGTCGATCCCACGCACCCTCGCCAGGATGGTGGCCACAATGAATACCGTGACCGAGAGTGCGATGAGAATCGCCGACCCTTTGGTGGCTTTCCGCCAGAAGAGGGCCAACGCCGAAGTGATCTCGAGCCATGGCAGATAGAACGCCAAACCTACACCGAGGCTCCACGGGAGGAGATGGTAGTTCGCGATATCAGTCGCGAACCTCGCGGGCTCCCCTACTTTAATGAGACCGGCGAAGAGAAAAACCCCTGCGAGGCCAACGCGCGCCACCCAGCTACTTCCGCGGACCAGACTCATCGGTGCTCCGTCTTCCATGCCTCCCACCCCCCGGTGAGAACGAATACGTCCTTCAGGCCAGCTTCCTCGCGCAGGCGTCGCGCAACCTCGCGACTGGCATCGCAGCTTTGAGCGCTACAATAGACGATCAGCTTTCGGCCGGGCGTCCAGGCCTTGAGGACATCGGGAAGAAGTTCATCCCAGTTCTCCGCGTTCAACGGCATCGCGCCCGGCGCGTGTTCCCGCTGAAAATCTTCCCCTGGACGCGCGTCGAGCCACAGTGCCTGCCATTCTTGCGCAGTTCTGACGTCGACTTCATCGGCCTTTGGCCTCTGCTTCCAGGAAACCTGCTGGCGAAAGTAGATCGCTTCTCCAGCCGCCGGCAACAGGGCCAGCATCAGGACCAAAAACGCCGCGCGCAATGGCTGCGGCACGTTTAGTTCGCTCTGGTAGGATTAACGACGCGAGCGGTGGCGTAAAACGCTTTGCCGCCGCCATCGGGCTCGATCTTGAGCGAGGCATCGCTGGGGTTCGCCGTATCGCGCGGAGTGACTTCGATCTTGAACTCGTTAGGTCCAGCTAACTGGACCTTGGTCGCGAAGTTCGCGTTTGAACTCGTGACTTTGAGACTACGAGTATTCAATTCCTTCGCCGCTTTGACGGCGATGATCTTCGGCTTGGGCGCCTCGCTACTTTCCCAATAGATAAAGGTCGGACGAAGCTCCATCAGTTGCGGAATGACCGCGCGCAAAACCAGGGTAGTGAATGGCTCGTTCGGGTCGTCCGTTTCCACCCGGACCGATTTCTGTTGAACGCCGGTGCTGGCACCCACCTTGAAAGTTGCCGTGATTTCGCCGCTCTCGCCCGGCGCCGCCTGGTCTTTCGTCTGTGCCGCTGTGGTGCAGCCACAGGAGGTATGAACAGATTTGAAGTGCACGACGGTGTTGCCGGTATTGGTATACTTGAACGTCCCGACCGCGGTCGCGTCGCCCGGCGCCGGATGAAGTTCGACCTGGCTCTGCTCCCATTTCAACGAAGCATGGACGTCGGAGAGACTGCCTAGGAGGCCGAGCGCGAGGAGGACTTTCATTTTCATATCAGCGGTAATACTCGCGAATATAATCCTCCACCGCCGCTCGCCAATCCCGCATTTCCATTCCGCTGGCGGCGCGAAATTTCGCGCCGGCGAGGACCGAATTCACCGGCCGACGCGCGACGAAATTCTTCGTCTCCGCCAAGGTCAATGCACCGACCTTCTCCGCCTTCATCCTGATCCCCTGAGCATGGCAGCAATCGAGGGCGTATTGCGCATATTCCTGCCAGCTGCACTGGCCTGAATTGTTCGTGTGGAAAACGCCCGTGAGCGCCTTCTCCCAGGCGCAGCGCAGAGCCGGAGCCAGGTCGAGAGTGTAGCTCGGCGTCGAGAATTTGTCGGCAATCGCGGCGACTTCACAATGTTCGCGTGCGCGGGCGAGAATGTTATCGACGAAGCTGGCGCGGTCTGGGCCGAACACCCAGGAAACGCGAGCGATAAATGAAGCCGGATTTGCCGCCAGCGCTTCTTCCTCGCCGACGAGCTTTGATTCGCCGTAGACGCTCACCGGTTTCGCGTCGTCGTCCTCAAGGTAGGGCTGGGTCTTGGCACCATCAAAAACGTAGTCGGTACTGATGTGCAGAAATCGCGCTCTTTTGTCGCGGCAAACTTCGGCCAGCACTTTGGGCGCGGTCGCGTTGATCAGGAACGCTTCGACGCGATTTGTCTCGCAATAGTCGACATTCGTGAGCGCCGCGGCATTGATCAGGACGTCGAACTCTTCCATCGCCAGGCGATCGCGCAGGTCATCTGTTTGCGCGAGATCAAGGTCGGCATGCGCGTAGCCGCGCACGGAAAACTCTTGCGCATATTCACGCGCCAGCGCCGCACCCAAACGACCGCCGCTGCCCAAGACCAGAATCCGCTTCACGCGCGTAAGAGAAATGCGCGCCCGATTTTTTGCAAACCGGCTATTCGGTCAACGTCACCTTGTCGACGACCAGATCGCCACCGTCGCGGATGTAATGAACGTGGACGCGAAGATTCTTGCGCAGGCCGGACGCCTCCACGGTTTTCCCATCGGCATCGACGTAAGTGACCGTTTTCGCGAATTTGTAATGCACCGGAACGCCGCTCCCGGTATCGAGGACGAGCGCCTCCCCGGGGGTGTAGTCGCTCACGCTCCCGGTCGCTTCCTTCGACCCGTCCATGACCGTGGTGCCGCCTGTCCCGGGATTGGTCGTTTGCGCGGTGAGAGACAGCCCGGAGAGTGTAAAAGTGCTGACGGCGAGAAGAGTGCAGAATCGTTTCATAGCTTTCTAATAATTCGAATCCGCGAGGGTCGGCGAGCGTATCCGGAACGCTCAATAACGGCCGGCGCGCTCCAGCAACTCTTTCCACCATGCTTCGTTCTGAAGATACCAGTCGATTGTTGCCTCCAGCCCCCGACGGAATTCCTGCCGCGGATGCCATTTCAGCTCCGCGCGCGCAAAAGAACAGTCGATTGCGTAGCGACGATCGTGTCCCAGCCGGTCGGTCACGTAGCTGATCAGCGACTCCGGTTTGCCCAGTTTCGCGAGAATCAATTTCACCACCTCGAGATTCGTCAGCTCGCCGTCCCCGCCAAAATTATATACCGCTCCCGCTTTCCCCTCGAAAAGCGCGGCGACGAGGCCCGCGCAATGGTCCTGCACGTGAATCCAGTCCCGCACATTCATGCCATCGCCATAAACCGGCAGCGGATCGTTCCGAATGGCCTTGATGATCATGAGCGGGATCAATTTTTCCGGAAACTGATAGGGCCCGTAATTGTTCGAACAACGCGTCACGACCACGTCCTGCCCGAAGGTCTTGTGGCAGGAAAGCGCGAGCAGGTCGGCACCGGCCTTGCTGGAGGAGTAGGGCGAGCTGGGGTCGAGGGG
>JBBSEO010000240.1:0-3943 GCA_038239645.1 Chthoniobacterales bacterium
GGTTTCTTGTTTCTCAGAATCTTCCGCGTTTCCTTCTCTCAGCGTTTCAGCGTTTCAAGAGAACCGGTCCTCCGTCCAGGGATCGGCGGTATTGCTGTAGCCGCGTTGTTCCCAGAAACCGAGCTGGTCTTCTAACGAGAATTTGATCTCGCGCACGAATTTGGCGCCTTTCCAGGCGTAAAGCTTGGGAATGATGACGCGAGCCGGGCCGCCGTGATCCCGGGTCAGCGGGCGCCCGTCGAATTGTGTGGCCACGAGCGTGTCTTCATCGAGAGCATCTTCGAGGCGAACGTTGGTGGTGTAACCGTCGTAGCTCGTAAAAAGGACGTGCCGCGCTTCAGCCTTCGGCTTGACCAGATCGGCGAGAGTAAAAAAAGCAACGCCGTGCCAACGGCAGTCGTACTTGCTCCAGGTCGTGACGCAGTGGAAGTCGGAAACATCTTCGAACTGCGGCAGGGCGTTGAATTCTTCCCAGGTGAAAGTGCACGGGTGCTCGACCGCGCCGCCGAGCTCGAGCCGCCACTGCGCGAGCGATACTTCGGGCCGGATGCCGAGGTCGAGGACGGGGAAGCCCTGGGTCAAGTGCTGCCCTGGCGGAAGGCGATCGCTTGAACGACCTGCAACCTCCGGCCGCGACGCCGCTTTCGCGGCCATCTTGCGCGCCCAGCGCTCTTTTCGTTCGATGATATCCGGTCCAGCCACGCGGCAAATTCGCCCAGGAACGACAGAAAGCAGGAATTTATTTTGCTCGGATGGGGTGTAGGGCAAGCGCGTCGCTTGCCGATGTTTTGGACGCCTCGATCAGCGAAATCCGCTTTCGTCTCTGACGGGAGTCTCGGGAGTGGCAAGCGACGCGCTTGCCCTACATCGCCTAATGCGAAGCTGGGCTGGGCGGAAAAAGCCGGCTATTCCCGGTTTGCTCAGAAATTTTGGCTATCGCGCGGTCGCTTCGGTGGCCTGCAGCGTGCGGATCGCATCGCGCAATTCGGCGGCGCGCTCGTAGAGCTCGCTCGCAATCGCGCTTTCCATCTCCCGCTGCATGACCTCGAGCTTGCTCAGCGGACGCTTCGCGCTCACTTCCTGCAGCCACTCTTCGAGGAAGGCGATCTCGCTGCTTTTCGTCGCGAGTTCCGGAAAACTCGACTGCTGGAAAAACTCGACGATAGCGTCGCGGCCGATCTCGATCTCGCCCATGGCTTCGGCGAATTTCCCACTGTTGAGATGGGTCGACGCCTTGGCCCGCGTGTTCATCATGATGACGTAGGGACGGAATTGCTGGAAGTTCCAGACGACCTCGTCGCGCTCGCTGTGTTGATCAACGAAGCTGAAAAGATCGAGATTGCGCTGGGTGTCGCGGATCACGCCCGCGTATTCGTTAAGCTGAAAAAGGCTGACGTAGCGGTGATAATATTGGATGCCTTCCTGCTGGAGTTCACCGCATTCTTCCGCGGTCAGTTCGTAGCTGTCTCCGGAAGCCTCGGCGAGCTCAGCGCGGTGCTGGTGATAAACCAGGAGCGATTCACAGCCGTGCGGCCGCTGCCCGTCTGGGCGACCCATCAGCTCCATCTGCAATACCCCGAGGTCGATGCGCAACTGCAACTTATCCCGACCATCGAGACCGGCTACCTTCCGCACCTTGATCATCCCCGGCTCGTGCGGCCATTCCCTTAGCACGCTGTTTAAATCCAAACTCATGACAGTTAAATAGTCGTTTACGCGCTTACTTCTTGTCAACGGCTAGAGTAAATTGCGTCCTTCACCTTTCCGTCGCATTTTGACGGGTGGAGGCAGAAATTGATTCACTGCTCCGCTTTCTTGCGGTCGAGCGGGGTCTCTCCGCGAACTATCAGCTTTCGACCGGACGTTCGCTCGCCGAATTCGCGGCCTGGTGTCAGCGCCGGCAGATGGTCGATGTCGGCACGGTGCAAATCGATCACATCACCGCCTACCTGGCGGAGCGGAAGCGCTCGGGTCTGGCCGCTTCCTCGCTCAAGCTCATCGTCGTCGCGCTCAAGATTTTTTTCCGCTTCCTCCTGGAACGGGCGAAAATTTCGGCCGACCCGACCGAAACGCTGACCCTGCCGCGGATCGAGCGCTATCTCCCGGAAACCTTGAACGAGCAAGAGGTGGAACAGTTGCTGAACAGCGTCGACCCCACCGCTCCCCACGGTCTGCGCGCGCGGGCGATCTTGGAATTGCTCTACGCCAGCGGACTGCGCATCTCTGAAATCGCGAATGCGCGCCTGGAGAATTTCAACGCGGAGGAGCGAATTTTGCGCGTCACGGGCAAGGGGAACAAGACCCGCCTCGTCCCGGTGGGCGGGCAGGCCTGCGCGGCGCTCGCGGCCTACCTCTCCACCGAGCGGCCGCGCTTGGTCAACCGCCGCACCGGCAATGAAATTTTCCTTTCCCGCCGCGGCACAAAACTAACGACGACGCGGATCTGGCAAATTGTGAAGAATGTGGCCGGCCGATCCGGCATCGACAAAAATATTTACCCGCATCTGCTGCGGCACAGTTTTGCAACTCATCTCCTCAGCAACGGCGCCGATCTGCGCATCATCCAGGAATTGTTAGGCCACTCCGACATTTCGACGACGCAGATTTACACCCACGTCGACCAGCAGCGATTGAAGGCCGTGCACCGGCAGTTTCATCCTCGCGCGTGAAAAGATTGCTCGCGTTTCTGCTCGTGGTGTTGTTCGCCGCTGTGGCCGCGTTTCTCTTCGTGCGACAGGCGAATCCGCCCCGCGCGCCGATCGCGCGTTTCCTCCCGGCGGAAACCATTTTTCTCGCACACCTGGCCGACGTCGAGAAAACCCGGGACGATTTTCGCCGCACCGATCTTTACGCTCTCTGGCAAGAGCCCGCGGTGAAGGATTTCCTGCGCAAACCGACCGCGAATCTTCCGCGCGGCGCCGCGGAGCTGACCGATGACCTCGCCCACCTGCGCGCGCGCGATGTTTTCGCGGCCGTCACCAACCTCGACCCGTTGCGCGTGGTCGGCGGCTTCGAATTTCGCTGCAGCGCGCGCGAGGCACGAGACATTCTGGAGAAAGCCGTCGCCCGCTGGGCGCCGGGAGCAGAAAAGCGGATCGAGCGCCGCGGAGCCGAGACGTTCGAAATCTGGGAGAAAAATTCTCTTTCTCTGGCCACGATCTTTCGCGGCGATCACTTCTACTTCGCCTCGAACACTGACGAACTCGCCGGCTGTCTGGCCCGTTCCGTTCCCTCCCTCGCGCAGGATCCCCATTACCTGAAGGTGATGGCAGAATTGCCGGCGCCAGCAGCGCTGATCTTCTTTTTTCAGCCGGCGGCGTTAGCGAAAAAAATCCCGCGGCCGAATGGCTTCGAACATCTCGACGGGGCCGGCTACGCCATCAGCATCGAAGGAGCTAAATTTCGCGAGGTCGGTTTTGCGGCGACGCCGAAGCGGCTCGAGGTCGCACTGCAACACGACACACTCTCGTTAGCCTCGAGCGACGCGCTCTTCTATTTCGCTTCGCTGGCCGACGGCTCGTGGTTTGGGAATGCGCCCCCGCCAGCAAAGTTCGGGCGTTTCTCCAGCGACGATTTTCGCGCCGCTTTCGGACCCGAACTTTCCGCCCTTTGCGACTGGCCGGCCACGGCCCGTATTCCCTCGTTGCTGCTCACCTTCCCGGTCCGGGATGCGAATCGAGCCGCGACAATGGCTGCGGCGTGGGCTGAGACAAACGGATGGCAGAAATCGGTGAACGGTAAAGTGACTTATTATCGCGCTCCGCTCCTTCCGCTGCTGGCGATCGCCCAGCCAACTCTTGTTCTTTCGGCGCAAAAGCTCGCCTGTGGAAGCGACCGCGGCGTGGTCGACCGCGCCATCGCCGGAACGGCGGCGCCCAAGCCACTCACCACTACGGGAGCCTATCGCGACGCCATGCGCCCTCTGCCTGAGGCCGAGCAAACC
>JBBSEO010000241.1:0-3909 GCA_038239645.1 Chthoniobacterales bacterium
CATTCCTTTGATCTCATTCCGCTGCCCCACCCGAGCGGAGCGTCGCCCTGGCCGAAGATTTCGCCCGGCCGCGAACTTCTTGCCACCGCGCTTCACCGCATCTCACGGCATCCATCTTTCATCTCGCTGAAAAAAGAATATACCTAATTCGCGTTAGCAATGGACCGCGCTCTTCTCCGCCGCATTCGCTGGCTGGTCGGTTTCGTCATCGTTGGCCTCGTTGGCAGTGGCGCGACCGCTTTGGCCCTGCCACAGGAAGTCGTCGCGCTCCATCGCAGGGCACTTGCCTGGCACGCTCCAGCATTCGCCGCCGCCTGGATCGCCCGGGTCGAACACGGTCTCCTTCGCACAGACGCCGCTTACCCGTTCATCGCTTACGGAACCGACTGGCTCGCCTTCGGCCATTTCGTCACTGCGATCTTTATGATCGGGGCGTGGCGCGATCCCGTCCGCAATCTCTGGCTCTTCCGCGCTGGCCAGATCGCCTGCCTTCTCGTTATTCCCACCGCCCTGATCTGCGGCGCCCTCCGCGGAATCCCGTGGTGGTGGCGCGCGATCGACTCCAGCTTCGGGATCGTCGGCTTCATCCCGCTGTGGCTCGCGGAACGGATCGCTCTCGTTAGCTCGCGCCCATCAGAGAGGGAGTCCGCGCCCGTCCTTTAATAAAGAATCTGCACACCGCAGTAGCCGATCAGCGCCAGCGCTTCCCCGGACGGAGAGCGAACTTCGTGGCCGAGCGAAGCGATAAAAATTTGGTGATCGCTGATAACGTGACGCAAACCCACATTCACCACGAGCGCATCCTGGTCGAGGCTGGTTGGCGACGTGCCATGCAACTCGGCCATGACGTTCGTCGTTTTCGACAGCTCCACTCCGGCCACGACCCCATAGAGCAACTCCGCGCGCCCGACGCTGCTCGCGAGCAGCCCTGCCTCGAAATCCAACGCCACCGGCCCAACTTTCTTCTCGATCTGCACCGGACACTGCACGCGCCTGCCCGGTTCCGACAGACCGCGCCGTTCGGATGATTGCAGGACATTGAAGATCACGCGCGGAAAGATCGAGACGTCGAAGCCTGCATTTTCCTCGTCAAGAAAACGCCATTTCAACGCCGCCTCGACCGAGCCTAGACCGCCGACAGCGCCATGGTCGCGTCGCTTCAAAACGACGGGCGCGGTTTGCAGAGTGAGCTGAACGTGTTCGCCCACCCCGTAATTCAGATCGATCGCCGGCGCGTCGAACGACGTCTCACCCGGTCGATGCTCGAATGCCGTCGCCAGATTGATTTCCCACTTCCCGTTACCCGGCGTGCCGGGATCGTCCGTGATCATCGGCGGGCCGCCCTGCGCAAACAGGCGCGTCGAAAAAATCAGCGAAAAAATAAAAATCCGCCCGCGCACCTACGGTCCGTATACGAGAAGTTTCTGACTGTCCGGTACAATCGTCGGGCGCGCCGGCGATGCTCCTGGAGCCGGACTCGGTGGCGGCTGGAATTTTGCCGTCGGCAGAAAAATCCGACGCGTTTTCGGGTCGAGCGCGATCGTCCGGGCGCCACGCTCGGTCGCGAGCGATTGCACCAGGGAAATTTTGTCGGGAGCCTCTTCGCGCGCGATCACGGTCACGCCTTCTCCGCAGGACGCGAAAGCCAGTTGTTTGGCCTCGTCGAAAACGCAGCCATCGACTCCATCGCCGACCGGCACGCTTCCGATCACCTTTCCATTCTCGGCGTCGATCATTTCCATCATTTTGTTATGGCAGGTCGTGAAAAGCCGATGGTGCGTCGCGTCCAAAGCCAGCCCACTCGCTTCTTCTCCCGGCGCGATCGGCCAGCGAGCGATCACCTGATGCGAATTCGCGTCGATGACCGCGATCTCATTTTTGTCTTCCAGATTAACGAAAACACGCCCCGTCTCGCCATCGGCGGCGCCAAATTCCGGGCTGCCTCCGAGCGGAACGGTGGAAATCACCTTCGCCTCGCGCGTGTCGACCACCGTCGCCGAGTTGCCGCTGTGATTGAAGACGTAAAGTTCGCGCCGCTTGGCGTCGTAGGCCATCGCATCCGGGTTTTCGCCCGAATCGAGTTTTGCCGTGGTCTGCAACGTCTTGAGGTCGACCACGCTGATCTTGTTCTCCTTGCCGTTGGATGAGAAACCGCGCTGGAACTCAGGAACCGCCATGAAAGCGTGCACTCCCGGCGTGTCAGCGATTTCACCGACGACTTTGTTCGCGTCGATGTCGGCCACGATCACCTTCGTCGCATGCGACAAATACAGACGCCGTGCTTCCGCATCGATGGTCAGAATGTCCCAGCCGCCTTCGCCACCGATCGGAATCTCGCGTTCAAATTTATAGCCACCGTCATCCGCCAACGCCGTCGCGCATGACGCCAAAATCGATAGCCAAAAAAATCGCTTCATTCTGCTTCTTTAAACTTTCTCGCGCCCTCACGCGAGCGCAGCGTCGACCGCCACGGGAAAAATTTCCGCGACATCGCCTTCCAGACGCAACGTGACCGAAGTGTGGGAATCATGATCAGTTGGTCCACGATTAATCACGACATAAGGAACGTTGCGCTCCGCCGCCATCATCGGGATAGACGCGGCTGGGTGAACCGATAGGGTTGAAGCGAGCGCGACGACGAGGTCTGCTTCCATCGCCGCCTTCGTCGCCCGACGAATATCCGCTTCCCGCAAAGACTGGCCAAAGCTAATCGTGGCCGGTTTCAGGAAACCGCCGCAGGGGCAAAGTGGAACCTTTCGTTGCGACCGAAAATATTCGAAATGCGATTGCGGATCATCGCGCCGGCCGCAATCGAGACATTCCACCTGCGCGTTGGTGCCGTGAAGTTCCACCAGCAGTTCGTCGCTCGTGCCCGCGAGAGTGTGCAAGCCATCGATGTTTTGCGTGACGACCGCCCGCAATTTTTTGGCGTTTTCGAGGCGAACGATGGCCCGATGAACCGCGTTCGGCTGGGCGGTGCGAAAACTCTCCCACGCCTCGAGCTTGTAATCCCAATGCTCCAAACGCGCCGCTTCCGACCGGAGGAAATCCTGCAAATAAACCGGCTGCCGGCGCTTCCAGACGCCATTCGGTCCGCGAAAATCGGGGATGCCGCTGCCGGTCGAAATGCCGGCGCCGGTAAAAATCAGGGCGCGCGATGAATTGCGCAGATAATCGGAGAGCGTCACGCGCTAGTCGAAGCGGACGCCCGCCTTCTGCACTTCCTGATACGGCAGGAGCCAGACCAGCGATTCGTCGTGCAGATCGACCACCTGGATTCGATTGCCCCACGGATCGCGAAAATCGCAGCGGAAACCGCGGATCATTTTGATTTCGTATTTCTTGGTCAGCTTCTCGCGTACTTCCGCGATCTGTTTCTCGCCGCGCACCATCAGGCCGAAATGCCGGTTCGATTCGTCCGGCTTCATTCCCTTGCGCTCGAACATCGCGAGAAACTGGTGTTCGCCGATCTTGAAAAACGCGTCCCCCTCGCCCTCGTCCAGTTTCTTGAGACCGAAGACATCCTGGTAAAATGAAACTGCTTTTTTGATGTCGCCCACTTCGAGAGCGACATGATTTATTCCGTAGACCTGCACGTGGGGTAACCTTTTCCCGCGAGCTTTTATTTCGCCGCCGCCGAACTCACGGACAACTGCTCCAGCTTTTTCAGGATTTCCTGCTTGGGGGCCACGCCCACCAATTGATCGCGCAGCTCGCCGCCAGAGAAAAAGAAAAGCGACGGGACGCTGCGGACATTGAAGCGTTGCTGCAAGTCTGGCTCATCGTCGATGTTCACTTTCGCCACCCGAAAACGGTCGCCCTGTTCCTTGGCAATCTCGTCCAGCACCGGCGCGATCATTTTGCACGGACCGCACCATGGCGCCCAGAAATCGACCAGAACGGGCCTCG
>JBBSEO010000242.1:0-3888 GCA_038239645.1 Chthoniobacterales bacterium
CGACATCACCCTGTAGCGGCGATCCATGACCGTCGAAAAACCGTTCGCGGGAATGATTACAGAGAGCTCTTTCAGCATTTAGAGCTTCTCGGCGTTTGCTTCTCAAAAAGCATAGAGATGTGGGACCGACCCCTTTCACTCTTCCCGGCGACACTCGTCCCAGCCCGATCTTGTCTCCGCCGAGAATCAAACCCGGATTTAATGATTAGAAACCGTTTTTCTATCGGTTGAACTGCTAGGACATCTACGTCGGTTTTACAGTTGCTAGTCTGCTCTCTCTCGTTAGTCGACGGCGTAACTAGCAGCCAGTGCCGGGCTTGGCTCAAGAACATAAATCTTATCTCGACCTCCAGGAATTAGGTGCTTTCCCACCACCACAGCGCGATATCGCTCAAAAAACTGATCCAGGCTTTCCTCGTCGAAGCGCCACTGCGGTCCGGAATGAGGACCAGAAAGCGCCTTGGCGACGACCCGAATCGGAGCGAATTTGGAAGCGGCAAGATTGCGGATAGGTTCCATGATTATCACCCTCCGCTTCGCCGAGGCAATCATCAGATCGATGATGAAACCAGCGTCGGGCAGGAAGTAGTAGAGCGAGCTTTGCATCAGAACGACATCCGCCCGCGGCAGCTCGCGGAGTGAACTCAGATCAACACAATCCGCGTTGGCTCCTAAACTCCTGACGTGCTCGACGAAGGCTTCGCTGCGATCGAGGCCGTAATAATTGATCCGCTTCGCTCTTAAGTAGCGGTGATAGATCTCCCCTGGGCCGCAGCAAAGGTCGAGAACCGAAGTAGCCGCGGGAATAAGATCCGCGATTGCACGCAAGCGTCGCCCGTAATAACGACCATAGAGCAACCGCATGATGGTGCGGTAAGCGAATGGACTTCGATAAATGACCTCATTCGTCATCGCCACATCAGAATCGATTCCCGACTACCGCCTCGATGACATAGTCCTGTTCATCTTCAGTTAACGCGTTATAGAAAGGAAGTCGGAGCACGCGACCGCTCATTTCCTCGGCCACGGGGCAATCGCTCCGGTTCTTTCCCAAGTACTTGCCCATGGGCGAACTATGTAACGGAACATAATGGAAGGTCGCTTGAATCCCAGCTTCGGCCAACCTTTCCATAAGTACCTCCCGTGCGGGCGTCGAGGGCATGAGTAGATAGAATAAGTGATAAGCACTCCCGCATGCTGGTGGAATAACTGGCAAACGGATTCCGTTCTCGTCTGCCCAACTCGCGAGGCCCGTAGCATAGCGTTCCCAGATTCGCCGGCGGACGGCTTGGATCTGGTCTTGTGCTTCCAACTGCGTGACCAAATGCGCGGCCAGGACTTCGGCGGGGAGGAAGCTCGATCCCAGGTCAACCCAACTGTATTTCTCGACCTGTCCACGCATGAACTGAAGCCGGTTGGTTCCTTTCTCCCAGATTACCTCCGCCCTCGCAATATCGGCCGGTTCGTTCAAAAGGAGCGCGCCACCTTCCCCACAGGTGAAGTTTTTAGTTTGATGAAAGCTCTGCGTGGCGAATCGCCCAAAGCTACCGAGCGCCTTTCCTTCAAAACTTCCCAGGAGCCCGTGCGCGTTATCTTCGATCAGACTAACAGACGCTGACTGGCGGATCTTTTCCAGATGATCCATGGCGCAACCAACCCCGGCGTAGTGCATGACGACGATGGCGCGCGTTCTCTCTGAGATAACTTCTGGGAGCTTCTGCTCGTCGATATTTAACGTGTCGGAGCGAATGTCGGCAAAGACAGGCTTCGCACCGCGAAGGACGAACGCATTCGCGGCGGAGACAAAGCAAAACGATGGGATAACGACTTCATCGCCGGGCTCGAGTTCCAGAAGCAGCGCCGACATCTCGAGCGCCGAAGTGCACGAGGTTGTAAGAAACGCCCGTCGACAGCCAGTCGCTGCAGTCAAGATCGCCTGCGCTCGCTGCGTGTAGTGACCACCCCCCCCGAGTTGCCCGTTCCGCAGAACGGTCTCTATCGCCTCGCTCTCACCACCGACAACGGTAGGTCGATAGAACGGGACTTTCATCCCGGTTCCCTCGCCTGGCTCGGGTAAAAGTCACGCACAACCACGTAGGGACGGTCTTTAGTTTCGATAAAGATTACTGCCAGATAGGTAGCGATAATTCCGAGACAGAAGAGGTGGATGCCCGCGAGTAGCCAAATCGAGACGATGAGGGAAGTCCAACCGGTCGGCTTCACTCCGTAAAGAAAATAATCCCCAACCAAGTAGACGACGTAAATGGCGCAAATCGCGGTCATGATAACTCCCAGGTAGGCAATAAAGCGCAGTGGTTTACTACTGAATCCTGTGATCGCGTAGATGGCCACGGCCATACGACGACGAAACGTATAGGTCGTCGAACCTTTGTAGGGACTTTTCCTCACCGGCACCTGTACCTGTTTGAACCCGGTAAGTTCCCAGAGACCGATCGGATTGCTCAGATGCTCCCTGAATTGCAGGAGAGCCGAGACATACCTTTTTGTCATGAGCCGCGCTGTCAGCGAATCGCGCGGGATTCGATAGTCGGAAAGTAAATTAAAGAAACAATAGAAGAGCCGCGCGAGAATCCTCGTTGGCCACGGTCCGTGCCGCGGACTCTGGACACCGTAGGCCACATCCGCCCGCTCCCGTCGCAGAACCTGCTCAAAGTTCGCGAGAACTTCCGGAGGTTCTTCCAAATCGACGTCGATCAGAAAAACCAAATCGCCTTTCGCGTGGGCGAGGCCGGACATGATCGCCTTGCCGTGCCCGAAATTCCGCGATAGGTCCACCACCGCGATTCGCGGATCATTTTCCCGCAGCCGTAAGGCCGCAGCCAGCGATTGGTCAGTGGATCCATCGTTTACAAAAATGATCTCGTAATCCGGAGAAAGTCCGACCGCAGCGCCGACAATCCGTCGATAGAATTCATCGACATAAGCAGCGGACTGATACAAGGTGACAACGATGGAAAGTTTCATGAGGACCCTGGCGAGTAGTCTTTACGCTCAGCTGAGAATCATGGCGATTGCTTCCGTCGCACTTCGCACCGCGTCCAGTATTGGCATCGCTTGAATCCCCGACTTATTTCCGCCCGTTATCCCTGGCGATTTTTACTCCTCTTCTCCATCGCTTTCATCCTTGTCTGGATAACGTATCACCGCATCAATATGAAGCTCTTTCGCGCGGAAAGCGGATACAGCCTGCGGTTTTCCTTTGCCCCTCCACCGGAGCGCGACGCTTACGCTGCCTCCCTCTGGCGTACGACCAACCATCGACATTATCTGCCCCTAGCCTATTGGGGTGATCTGCAATTTGCCCGGCTCGCCGGAATTCGCCCGGCGATCTGGCGAGGCCGGCAAATGTTTACACTGACGTGCGTCGCCGTTATAACATTCCTCTTCTTTCGCACCCTCGCGAGAAATCTTGAGTTGGAGCCGACAGTCGCGGTGGCCCTCGGCGCCGCGGTGACAATTCCGCTCGTCTTCCAGCCTTTGATGAACGAACTAATCGCGTGGCCGGTTTTGTTTTTCCATCTGAACTGGATCTTCTTTACTTTTCTCTCCGGCTATTCTCTTCTTCGGTTCGTTAGCGATTCGCCAAAGGCAATTTGGGCGTGGGTCGCGGCTCTCTCTGGTTATTTTACGATGAATTGTTACGGTATTGGTTTCGCCGTCTCCCTTTCGGTGATTGCGACGCTCGCTGGTTTGGCGATCGCAACGAAGTATGATCGTTTTCATCAGCTACTTCACCTCGCCGGTGCGATCAGGAGCGCCGCTCTGGTAGCTGCCCTGCTAACCTTCCTTCATTTCATGGCGATGTGTTTCTTGCCAATCGCTAATAACCCGACGGAAGTAGGCACACGCTTCTTCGGTCTCGGGCAA
>JBBSEO010000243.1:0-3850 GCA_038239645.1 Chthoniobacterales bacterium
ACCGCCAGCTCATGATGGTCGAGCTGGTCGCGCGTCCGTTCAATCTTCGGCAATTCATGATGGGCATCGAGAGTGGCGCAGGAGTAGCCGGGAAAATGTTTGCCGCAACTGGCGACGCCACCGTCACGCAAGGCGCCGTTGAAAGCCGCGGCATTGGCCACGACCTCGGAAACGTCGCGCCCGTAACAACGGCCCCGGAGCGAATTGTCGGCGTCATCGTTGAACGAAATATCGAGGACCGGGCAGAGGTCGAGATTAAAACCAAAAAGGCGCAGGAGCTGACTCGTTAGCTCGCCGTGACGACGAATCAGCGCGCGGTCGCCCTTGTCCCGCAACTGCTGCGCATTTGGCGGCTCGTTGCCGATGAGGCGCAGGCGCGAAACCCGGCCGCCCTCCTGGTCGACGGTGATGATCGGTTCGGTTTCGCTGAGATCCCGCAAATCGTCCGTTAGCTTGCGCAGTTGCTCGGGCGTCTTGATGTTGCGCCCGAACAAAATAAAAGAGCCCGGCTGCACGCTGCGCAGAAGCTGCGCTTCCTTCGCTCCCAGCTCCAGTCCGCGGACGCCGATAAGCAACAGTTGACCCGTGGAAGCGTGCTTCATACCGTCGACGCTAGAATTGATGCGCTCCGGAAACAAATGCTTCGCGTTCGCGATCTTCGCCTTCCTGATCTCGGCGGCGTCGCTCCCGGCCGCGGTCGAACTCGGTATCGATGTGCTGGCGGGCAACGACTACGCGCTGCTCAAGGGCAAACGCGTCGGCCTGATCACGAACCAAACCGGAGTCAACGCGAGCGGCACGCGGACGCGGGTGTTGCTGAAGAAAAATGTGAACCTGGTCGCGCTTTACACGCCCGAGCACGGACTCGACGGCACGGAAAAAGCCGGCCGCTATGTCTCGTCACGGCGCGATCCCCTCACCGGGCTGATCGCCCATTCGCTCTACGGGCCAACGCGCAAGCCGACGCCGGCGATGTTGCGTGGGATCGATGTGCTGGTGTTCGATCTGCAGGACATCGGCTGCCGCAGTTATACCTACATCAGCACGATGGGAAAATGCATGGAAGCGGCGGCGGAGAACAAGATCGAATTCGTGGTGCTGGACCGGCCGAATCCGCTCGGCGGTTCTCGGATCGAGGGACCGCTGATCGAATCGCGCTGGATTTCATTCGTGGGGCAATTTCCGGTGCCGTATGTGCACGGAATGACGTGCGGCGAGCTGGCGAAAATGGTCAATAGCGAAGGCTGGATCAATGGACGTTGCAAATTAAGCGTGGTGCCGATGCGCGGATGGAGCCGCAGCCAGACGTGGCGCGATACCGGTCTGTACTGGGTGGCGACTTCGCCGAATATTCCGCGGTCGAATTCGCCAGTCTATTATGTCGCGACGGGATTAATCGGCGAGCTCGCGGGCCCGGAGACGGGCGTGGGCGGGCCGCGGCCGTTCGAGGTCATCGGCGCGCGCGGCGTGAACGCGGGAGCATTTACCGATTACCTGAGCTCGCACATCAGCGGCGTCAGTTTTTCGCCCTGGCGGAGCGGAAATATCGGTGGCAGCGCGATGCAAATTGATCCCGAGACGCCGGCGAACCTGACCGCGATCAACGTTTATGCGCTCGAGGGATTGAACCGCGAGCTGCACCGAAATCTGATCACGCGCAGCCCGCGGGGGAAACAGGAGATGTTTTTCAAATGCTACGGCAGCACGTCGATCGAGGCGCAGTTCGCGCACGGCAGCAGTCCGGCCGCGGTAGTGCAGGGCTGGGCGGATGATGTCGCGAGATTCCGCGGGCGGCGCACGCAATATTTGCTTTACTGACGCTTGCAGAAGATCGGCATTTACGGCGGCACCTTCGATCCAATTCATTACGCGCATCTCATCCTCGCGCGTGAAGCGCTGGAGAAATTGCGCCTCGAGAAAGTAATTTTCGTGCCGGCGTCGAATTCGCCGCACAAACGCGCGCCGAAGACGAGCGCGGCCAGGCGCCTCGAAATGCTGCGGGCTGCGATCGCCGGGGAGGCGGATTTCGAGATCGACGAATTCGAGCTGGATCGCCCGCCGCCTTCCTACACCATCGACACGGTGGAATATCTTCTCGGGAAATATCCGCAGGCGCGCCTGTTTTATCTCGTGGGCGATGACAACCTCGCGGGCTTGCCAACGTGGCGACACTTCGAGAAATTGCGCGAACTGGTGACTTTCGTTGTCTTACACCGCGCCGGAACCGACGTGCCGCACGAATACCTTCAAGTGGAGCGACGCATCGAAATTTCATCCACGGAAATTCGCCACCGGGTCGCGGCTGCCGAATCCATTCGCTATTTTGTTCCGGAATCGGTCCGCGAGATGATCGAGCGCGAGCAACTCTATCGGGAGGTGACGTCATAGAAGCCGAACAACTGGCGCGGACTTGCGCTGAGCTGGCCGCGAACAAGAAAGCGGAGGATATCGTCGTGCTCGACCTGCGTGAGATTTCCACCTTCACCGACTTTTTCGTCATCTGCTCTGGAACGTCGGAGCCACACCTGAAAGCAATCGCGGGTGAAATTGAGGTTCGTCTTAAGGAAGACGACGGCCTGCCACCGGCAGCGGTCGACGGTTTTCCGGCGAGCCAATGGATGGTGCTCGATTACCTGCAGGTCATCGTCCACATCTTCCATCGCGAAAAACGCGACTTCTACAGTCTGGAAGATCTGTGGGGCGACGCGCCTCGCCTGAAACTGGAAGCGCTCGCGGCGAACTAGCGCGGCGAAGCCGAAGCCGCGACT
Source organism: Chthoniobacterales bacterium (assembly GCA_038239645.1). Lineage (GTDB taxonomy): Bacteria > Verrucomicrobiota > Verrucomicrobiia > Chthoniobacterales > UBA10450 > AV69. The sequence continues at coordinate 2,769 of JBBSEO010000243.1, forward strand.
GAGGGAGCAGCGGATGCGGCGGGCGATGTCCCGGCCGCAGGCGCCGCAGCCGCTTCGCCCGGTTTCACACTCAGCAATTCCACGTCGAAAATCAGCGTCGACGCCGGTCCGATGTCCCCGCCGGTAGCGCGATCGCCATAGGCCAGGTTCGCCGGAATGAAGAGCTGATATTTCGACCCGGGCTTCATCAATTGCAGCGCTTCCGTCCAGCCTTTGATCACGCGATTGACCGGGAAAGTCGCGGGTTCACCCCGTTTGTAGGAACTGTCGAATTCCGTCCCGTCGACCAACGTGCCGCGATAATTCACTGTGACCGAATCGGTTTCTTTGGGAGGCGTCCCGCTACCGTCCTTGATCACCTTGTATTGCAATCCGCTCGCCGTCGTTTTCACGTCCGGCTTGGCCTTATTCGCGCTGAGGAATTTTTCCCCATCCGCCACATTCTTCGCCCGCTGCTCTTCCATCACCTTGCCCTGACGTTCGTTCATGTCTTTCGAGAAGGTGATCATGGTGTTCTTTACCTCGTCGTCACTCATCAACGGCTTCGCGCCGGTAATTGCATCCTTGACCCCGGCCGCGAGCGCGTCGGTATTCAATTGCATCCCCTGCTTCTTAAAGGTGTTGCCAATATCAAGCCCGATGGCGTAGCTGACTTTATCTTTTGTCTCCTTGAGTGGCGGCCGATCTTCAGCCAAAAGAGGAGTGACAAAAGCGAACAGGACGATGCTGAAAAGAAGACGTTTCATAGGAATTTTTACGCTGAAAAAAGAGTGCGGCACCGTAGTGGAGAAAGTGTCACCGTCAAGCACCCCCTGGTGGGCACTTCTTTTGCTCGGCACGCTCCTTTCCGGCCGCACCGTCTTCGCTTTGCAAATTTCGAACGCCGAAGCGGAGCGAATTGGCCGCCGGATTTGGCACAATGAATGCAACGGCACAGTTTCCGGCCTCACTTCCTGGAACGCCGGAGAAAACTTTGCCTCCCTTGGAATCGGTCACTTTATCTGGTATCCCGCTGGAGCTCGCGGTCCGTTCGAGGAGAGTTTTCCTGGTTTCCTCGCCTTCGCCCGCGCGCAGGGCGCGGC
>JBBSEO010000244.1:0-3811 GCA_038239645.1 Chthoniobacterales bacterium
ATTCCTTACTTCGAAGTTCTCGCGTTTACGAAACGACTCTTCGGCGGAAATCCCGCCGGCGTTTGTCTGCTCGAGGGCGATTGGTTACCGGCGGAGATGATGCAACAAATCGCACACGAAAATAATCTCGCGGAAACGGCGTTTCTCGTGAAACGCGACGGCGACTTCGACCTGCGCTGGTTTACCCCGGCGATCGAAGTTGACCTTTGCGGGCACGCCACCCTGGCGAGCGCGCACGTCCTTTTCGCGCGCGGCGAGAAAAGTCCGGTCACATTTCACTCCCGCGGCGGCGCGCTCGCAGTCTCGCGTCAGGACGATTTGCTCGAGTTGGATTTTCCGGCGCGGCCCGCGCAAGCCGCTCCGGCCTCAGCTCCCGCCGTGGCGAAAGCTCTCGGAGCGCCGCCGGCGATCCTTCTGCGCGAGCGCGATTTCTACGCGGTCTTCGCCCGTGAAAGCGATGTCGCCGCGCTCCAACCGGACTTCGCTGCTGTGGCCGCACTCGATCGGCAAGGCGTTGTCGCCACCGCGCCCGGTGACAGTTGCGATTTCGTTTCGCGCTATTTCGCCCCCGCGGTCGGAATTCCGGAAGATCCGGTGACGGGCTCGACTCATTGCACCTTGATCCCCTATTGGACGGAGCGGTTGGGAAAGAAGAAATTGCACGCGCGTCAAATTTCGGAGCGCGGGGGAGAACTTTTTTGCGAAAATCGCGGCGCCCGCGTCGGCATTGGGGGCAGCGCCCTCACCTACGTCGAAGGCATGATTCACCTGCCGTAGATTTCCCGCGAGTTGCGCATTCAGCGGTAGAGGCTCAGGATTGGACATGAACGCATACGCGCACCCGGAAGCGCTCGTCGAAACCGAGTGGCTGGCCGAGCACCTCCAAGACAAGGATCTGCGAATCGTCGAATCGAACGAGGACATTCTCCTCTACGGAACCGGACACATTCCCGGCGCCGCCCACATCGACTGGCGTTCGGATTTGCAGGATCAAGTTGTCCGCGATTACATCAATCCCGAGAAATTCGCCGACCTTTGCCGCCGCCACGGCATTTCGCCCGACACTACTGTCATTTTTTACGGTGACAAATCGAACTGGTGGGCCTGCTACGCCCTCTGGGCTTTCCGTTTGTTTGGGCACGAAAAAGTAAAAATTCTTAACGGCGGCCGCGACAAATGGAAAGCGGAGGGCCGCGAGATGACGCGCGAGGTTCCAAAGTATCCGGCGGCCGATTATCCAGAGCCGGCGAAGCGCCGCGACGAGGAAATTCGCGCTTTCGCCGACAAAGCACTGGCGCAGAGCAAAGCGAAGAAACCACTGATCGACGTGCGTTCGCCCGGCGAATTCAAAGGCGAGATCACCCATATGCCGGAGTACCCGCAGGAAGGCGTGTTGCGCGGCGGCCATATTCCCGGCGCGAAAAGTGTGCCGTGGAAAACCGCGGTGAAGGATGACGGCACGTTCAAACCAGTCGCGGAGTTGGAAGAGATTTACGTGCAAGACGCTGCCGTGACTCCAGAGACGGTGGTTTACTGTCGAATCGGCGAGCGCTCCAGTCACACCTGGTTTGTTCTCACCTATCTGCTCGGAATTAACGGCGTGAAAAACTACGACGGCTCCTGGACGGAATGGGGCAATAAGGTCGGCGCGCCGATCGAGCGAAGCTAACGAGATTTATTTGATCTGCACTTCCACCGGAAGGCAGAAGTTGATCATGTAACCGCCGCGATTTCTATCGTGGTCGTCCGGCTGCACTGCGCCGGAGGAATCAGTCGCGCGCGCGCGCAGGATTTTACTGCCCGCGGTTTTCGGCGCAGTCCAAACATACTCCCACAACCGCCACGAATTCAGCCCGGGCTTCCCGAGGAGCTTGGCTTCCTGCCAGGACCGGCCATCGTCCGTGCTGACTTCGACGCGGGTGATTTCTTTCGCGCCCGTCCAGGCCGCGCCGCGAATCGTCGTTTTCTCGTTAGCCGGCAGGACTCCGCCCGGCACCGGGCGCGAAATTTGAGATTTCACCTGCATCTCGCTCAGCGGCGTCAGGACCGGCCCGCTTTTGCCTTCCGCCCAAAAGGCGTAATCGACGGTCTGATAGTAGCCATCGAAGCGCTCGCTCGTCGCGGTGATGCGCCGGAGCCATTTCACCGCGGCCATTCCGTACCAACCGGGCACGATCGCCCGCAGCGGAAAACCATGCGAGGGCGGCAATGGCTCACCGTTCATCGCCCAGGCTAACAAAACATCGTCCAGGGCTTTCGCGCGCGGAAGACTGCGAGCGTAGGAAATTTCGCCGGCGGGTTTCGGCGGATCGGCAATGCTGCCAACGTCGGCACCTTCGAGGATCATCTCGCGCGTCTCCGGGGCCATCCCCGCCTTCGCCAAAACCGCGCGCAGGGGAACGCCCGTCCACTTGGCATTCCCAACCGCGCCTAATTCCCATTGCACGCCTTTCACTTTCGGCTTGAGAAAAATACGGCTGTTGCCGGCGCACTCCATCGTCGCTTCGATTGTGCGCGTCTCGAGCTTCTGCAGATCAGACAGACTGAACTGCGATGGTTTCGAAACCGTGCCGTCGACCGTCAAACGCCAGCGTTTCAGCTCGACCGCCGGCGTCGGGAAATGCGAACGAACGTAAAACTGGTCGGTCGGTGTGATCGTGCTTTCGAGCTCGGCGAACGGCATCTCGAGGTTCGCCGGTTCTTTCTCGCGCGTGATCATTTTTCGACGGGCAACTTGGCGCCGCGCCAAGCCTGCCAGCTTCCCGGCACGTTGTTCACGGTGAAACCGTTCCGTTTCAAAATGCTCGCGCCAATGCTCGCTCGATAACCGCTGGCGCAATAAATCGCGATTGGTTTCGTCTGGTCGATTTCCCCGACACGATTTTCGAGTTCCGGCAGAAAGAAATGTCTCGCCCCGGGCACGCGACCATTTTTCCATTCGCGCGGAGTGCGCACGTCGATGATCTGGAGCGAGCCATTAGATTCGTTCACTTCCTGGACCGTGAGCTGCGGAACTTGTGCGAAAGAATATCCAACGCTGTCCCAAGCCTTCATTCCGCCGACGAGATAGCCGGCGAACTTGCTGAAGCCGGTCCGGACGAAAAGCCGCACGATTTTTTCCAAGTCATCGTCGTTCTCGAGCACAAGCAGGATTGGCTTCTCCGGATCGAGCAAATAGCCCGCCCAAGTCGAGAGCATGGCAGAGCCGCCGATGTTCATCGCCCCGGGAATATGCGCGGCGCCAAAGGCAAACATCGAACGCGTGTCGATCAGCACCCCTGCTTTCTCTTCCAGCGCTTTTTTGAAAGCCTTCGGCGGCAACGCCGGAACGCGCGGTAATCCACCGAGCACTTCCGGCCCCGCGGCGTTGATCTTCTTCATCATCGGGTAGTATTTCGGAAGCGGTGGAGCCGTCGCCGCGGCGTAGTCCGTGAATTTCTGCACGTCGTCGAATTGCAGAAAGGGATTGAACGGCCGCTCGTAACCAATCGTGCTGCTGAGGCGATCGCCAATTTCCGCGCCGCACGGCGAGCCCGCGCCATGCCCCGGATAAACGATCACACTGTCCGGCAGCTTCAGATAGAAATCGCGCAAGGTGTGAAACTGCTGCGCGGCCAGCGCGTCGGTTTGCGCGGCACCTAACAAGTCGGGGCGACCGGCCGAGTTCACGAACAAGGAATCGCCAGACAACACGCCCCACGGAATTTCCGGACGACCCGTTTCCGCTAACAAGTAAGACATATGCTCCGGGGTGTGACCAGGCGTGTGTTTCGCCGTGAGCACGACCGCGCCCAGTTCGAACTTGTCGCCA
>JBBSEO010000245.1:0-3744 GCA_038239645.1 Chthoniobacterales bacterium
GCGAGAAGAGCGTTTCGTTCACGGAAGGATGGAGGGGGCGTCGCTCTCGTCGAGATTCAAGAGGCGGTCGGAAAGTTGGTTCAAGGCGAGGCGAACGTCGTGAAACCGATCGGCCAATCCGGCGAACACATCCTGCAATTCACAGCGAACCGCGGTTTGATGAGAAGCGACGATCTCAAAATTGCGGCGCCCGACATTCTCGTAAAAGCCGAGATCGGGGGCGCCGCGGCGGCTGCGGTGTTGCGCGTTCTCGTGAAAAATTCCGCTGATGAAGAGCGCGTAATTCCCAACGTGCGCGCGCAGGAAAAACGCCTGCTCGGCCGTGACTCGGGTCAGGGCGATAAGCATGTCGGAAAGGTATTGCTGCGATTGCAGGGCGTCGGCCTGAGGGCTGCGCAGCGCCGCGGTGCGCGAAAATTCTTCGAGCAAGGAAGCGACGTAATCGCAGAGTTTCCGGTCGGTCACGCCCGCGTCGCGCAGGACGTGCCGCGCCAGGACGTAAAAATAAAAGTGCGACGAGATGCGCAGTTGTCCTTCGTGGGAAAGAATCGCGTGGATCAGGCGCGGTGAATCGAGCACGGCATCGCGGGTTTCGTTTTCGGCGAGAAGATCAACGAGGGAAACGGATTCGGTTGGCGAGCGCGCGAGGGTGCGCACCACGAAGTCGAAATCAGCCGCGGTAAATCGCGCCCGACAATTCGCCTGAATCATCGAGGCGATAGCATGAGCAATGCGAGTGCCAGACGCAAGATGATTGCTGCATCTGTCCGACAGAAAAACGTAAGACCCGGGAGATGCTTCCCTTTCGCGTCCTTCTCGTCTTTTGCCTCTCCAGTTTTCTGGCGGGGAAGGTGTCGCTGGCCGAGCCTGTGATCTCGCTGGCCGAGGCTAAGGCGGCGGTCCAGAATGCACCGACGGGTCGAAACGCGACGGAAGCGAAAATCGCCGAGCTGCAAAAGCGAATCGGAACGACGCACGGGGCGACGGCGCCGTTATTCGTGCAACTGGGGTGGGCCTATGTCAGTGAAGCCCGGGTGACAAGCGATCCGGGCTACTATAAGCAGGCGGAATTCTGTGGCCGAATCGCGACGGAAATCGCCGGGGACGATGCGGATGTTCTTCTGCTGCAAGGTCATCTGGCCCACGCGATGCATCGCTTCGGGGAGATGGAAACAGTGGCCAGAAAACTGGTCACGACGGAGCGGCCGCGCTGGGGAAATGAGGCGCTGCTCGGGGATGCTTTGATGGAACAGGGCAAGTTGGCGGAGGCCATCCCAGTGTACCAGCGGATGATCGATCTGCGCCCCTGCCTTCAGACCTACGCACGTGTGGCGAATCTGCGCTGGCTCAAGGGTGACCTGCTAGGTGCGAAAGAATTGATGCTTTTGGCGGTCGAAGCGAGTTCCAGCCGGGATCCGGAATCGGCGGCTTGGGCCTACGCCCGACCGGCGTTTTATCAACTGCAAGGGGGCGAGAGCGCGAATGCGGAACGTTCCGCCCGGCGTGGTCTGGAATTTTTACCGAACTATCCTGCGGGGGAAATCATCCTCGCTAAAAATTTGCTCACGACCGGAAGACCGGCGGAGGCGGTGCCCCTTTTGCAGCGAGCCTCTGAGACGAGCCCGCTCCCTGAAACACAATGGTTGCTCGCTGACGCAGCTCGGGCCGCCGGCGATGCGAAACTAGCGGACCAGACGGAAGGGTTGCTTCGCGCGCACGGGTCGAGCGAGGATGCACGGACCTTTTCTTTGTTCCTTGCGTCGCGCGGGGAGGAAAAAGCGCGCGCCATCGAGCTAGCCGCGGCCGAGTTAGAGAATCGCCGCGATATCTTTACGCACGACGCGGTGGCTTGGGCGGCGTTGGCTACGAACGATCAACCACTGGCCCAGAAGGAAATCGCCCTTGCTCTGGCGGAAGGGACAAGCGAAGCCCGGCTTTTTTATCATGCCGGCAAAATCAGCCTGGCCGGGGGGCGACCGGCAGAAAGCGGCAGACTGGTTTTCGCGCGCGAAAAAAATCGAGCAAATGCTGCTGCCATCCGAGCGATCGGATTTGGAGAGAGAATTAAACGCAAAAGCAGTCGCCCGAAAATAAGATCACCCGGCCCGAAACAGGCCAAACCAGAAAGAAAAACAAAAACAAAATGAAAAACAAAAAGAGAAGCACCGCCTGGCCTGGGCGTTAATGGCGGGCGGCGCACTCGTAGCGCTCGGCGCGCCCAAGGCCTTTGCCTCCAGTCACATGGATGCACCCTTGATTACCCTCGATCCCGCAGCAAATACCACGGACGTCTACGCCTTCCGGAGTAATGACGCCACCGGGAAAAAATACCTGACCGTGGCCCTCGCCGTCTATCCGTTTGAGGAACCCGGTATCGGGCCGAACAAATACAATTTCGATGACGACGTGCTTTATGAGATCCACGTCGCCACCGGATCGGACCTGGCGGCAGGCCGGGCTACGTATTCGTATCAGTTCCAGTTCACCACCAGCTACAAGAACGTCAACACCATCGCCCAATCGTACCTCGGGGTGGTGAACAACGTGAACGATGCCAACCAGAACCTGACGCAGCGCTATACGGTGACCAGGATGAACGCCAGTGGAAAGGGAACGACCCTCTTCACCGATGTGTTGGTTCCACCGAACAATCAGGGGTTAGTGACGCCATTTTATAATCAGGGAGATAATGGCGAAAACCTCGCCAAGGAAGGTGTCGCGGTGGCGGCTTCGCTGGATAAATACACCACCCAGACCATCGCCAGTAATTCGACTGGCTATTCGGTTTTTGCCGGCCAGCGCGATGACGGTTTCTATGCCGACATCCAAAGCATCTTCGATCTGGATTTTTCCTTTTCGGGACCGAACAAGCCATTCGATAGCCAGGGTGGCTTCCATGTTCACACCATCGTTTTGAATATTCTGCTGAGCGAGCTCGGCAGCGAGCAACAGAACGCTGGCGTCTATGCCACCACCAGCCGAATGAAAGTGGAAGTGCTGCAACCGCCGAAAAATACCGGCAAGAAAAAGAAGAACAACGACTTCAGCCAGACCAGCGGCCACTTCGTCCAGGTTGGACGACAGGGAAACCCGCTTTTTTCTGCGAAGCGCTGGTCGCAATTAAGGACAAGGATTCACTTTCGGCCGAGATGGTCCTTTTCCCACAGAATCGTCCCGGCACTTTCGCTCCTGATTGCTGGCGCTGGCGCCTTCTGGTTGATTGAGCGCGTGACGGCCTAAAAGGCGCACCGATCGAAATATCGCCGGAGAGGCTAGACCGTTTTTTCCGAGGCCAGGTCGCAAACGTGATCTTCCGGCTCGAGCTGGATGGTGGCGTGTTGGATCTGAAATTCTTCGCGCAACTGCCGGCAGGCCGTTTCGAGAAAAGCGGCGTCGCAGGTCGGGACGCGCCGAACGAGGTGAGCGGTCAGTGCCGTTTCGGTGGTGCTCATGGCCCAAATATGCAGGTCGTGCACGCCCGTCACTTCCGGTAGCCGCGCGAGATAATTTCGGACGTTTCCCGGATCAATTCCCCTCGGGCACGGCGTGGAGGACCAGGTTAATCGAATCGCGCAGGAGGATGAACGCGCCGCGGATGTTCAGGTCGCCTTTTCGCCCGGAGAAAAACATCAGAGCGGTGATGGTGTTGATCACGATCCCGACGGCAGAAACCCAGATGACGGTTCGACCGGCGACGACGGACGGCTCATGAAAACGACGCACCGCTTCCCACGCGATGCCGCC